>JBAQHA010000744.1:0-1756 GCA_049288075.1 Oricola sp. | reverse complement strand
CCCTATTCGTGACTGCTGACCAAGCGGAGAGATCGCCGCTCTCGAATCCGTCGGCGAAGATCGCATCCGGAGTGGGTGGTGGCGATGGCAGTGCGATCTCTGGGTCCAGGCCGATCGCGGCGCCGGCTGTCGATCCGAATGCGTCGAAGAAGTAGGCTCCGCGGGTGCCGCTGTCGATCCCGGTGACAGCGCCCAGACGGACGGCCTCCACCCGTAGCGTGTCATTGTCAAGTCCAGCGAGGCTGGCAGCCAATTCCCCATCGAGCCACAGTGTCAACGATCCGTCGCTGCCGCCATCGGCGGTAGCTGCCTGCCAGATCGTCTCGATGGCGTGGACGTCGTCGTGGAGGCGGAACCAGGGGGTGCTGGTCAGGCCGCCGCCGTCCCCGAGCGCCTGGCCTCGGACCTGGTAATCGCCTTGGTAGGAACGCAGCTCGATCTGGTACACGGTTCGCGAAGCGCCATCCAGGGCCTTGAAGAGCAGGTGGGCATTACCGCTGGCCATGACGATGCTGTTGGGATCGAAGTAGAAGCGGGCGGCGTAGGCGCTCTCGTTGGCGGGTGTGGTGTCCACAACGTAAAGCGAGCGGTTGTCGTCGATGTCGGCCTGCAGGCCGTACGCGCCGCCGAGCGCCGCTCCTGACGACACGCTCAGGTCGCCTTGATCCGTTTCGGCGGAGGACCAGGCTGATAGGTCGCCGGTTTCGAAGCCGTCGGCAAAGAGGACGGGTTCGGGTGTGGGGGTGGGAAGAATCTGGAGCGCTTCGTCCACGCCCATGTCGACCACGGCGAGATCGTCGCCATCCCCATCGAGAACTCGAGGCTCCCGGTCGAAGTCCTGCTCCGGCAGCCCGGGCGCATCATTGTCTCCCCGATCGATGACGGGCGAGCCGGCGAGCAGGTGGAAATCGCCTGAAGCCAAATCGTAGAACATCGGGTCGACCGAGAGGTTTCCGTTCTCCCCGGTCTGGTCCGTGCAGAGGCCGGCGTAGGCTGGCCCGCCCGCGCTGAACACGTCGTTGAAACGGAGTTGAGGCGGCAACGCGTCGTTGAAGTTGCCGCAGTAGAGGGCCTCGCGTTCGGTCGCCGACAAGAGGAGGTTGTTGACGAGTAGGGCAGATGCGTCGTATCCGTCGGCGAAAACAGCGCTGCCGCGGTCGGCGGAGTTGCCGTGGAGGGTGTTGTTGACCAGGTAGGGGCCGCGCGAGCCGGAGGGGGTCAGCCAGTAGACGCCGCCGCCGTCGGCAGCCGAGTTGTCGGTGATGATGTTCTGCGTGATGGCGGGATCGCTGCGGTTGACCAGGCTGATCCCGCCGCCCCGCATGAACGCAGTATTGCCTCGGATGATGTTTCCTTCGATGTGCGGAGAGCCGGCGGCGTTCATGGAGATGCCGCCGCCGGACGTCCCGGTCTCGTTGCCTTCGATCAGATTGAAGACGACCCATGCTTCGCCGGCCCCGCCGAGCAGGATTCCTCCACCTCCGGAGCCTCCGGAACAGGTTGTCTGTCGGTTCCCGCGGATGGTATTGCCTTCGATGTAGGGGGACCCGAAGGAGACGCGGATCCCAACCCCCTCGCACCCAAGATTGTCCTCGATTGTGTTGCCGGTGATGAGCGGCGAGGCGCGATTGATGTTGATCCCCGCGCCGCCGTAGGCGGTCGATCCGTTGCGGATGGTGAAGCCGATCAGCACGGAGTCCCGGCCCTCACCGTTGTGGAAGTTCACGACCGGCCCCTGTCCACCGCCGTCGAGGAT
>JBAQHA010000743.1:0-1960 GCA_049288075.1 Oricola sp. | reverse complement strand
CCTTCGAGACGGGACCCGGCGCGGCGCCGTACCTGCCGCGCAGGTACTGCTTCATCTCGTCGGGGACGATGTGCCAGCGCCGACCGGAGAGCACGTTGAGAACTGCCTGCGTGCCGACGATCTGGCTCATGGGGGTGACGAGCGGCGGGAACCCGATCTCCGCCCGCACCACCGGGATCTCCTCGAGCACCTCCGGCAGACGGTCGAGCGCGCTCTGCTCCCTGAGCTGGCTCTCCAGGTTGCTGATCATGCCGCCCGGCACCTGGTGCGAATACACCTGCATGTGCGTGAGCGACGTGACGCCGCGCTCCCAGCCGCCATCCTGGCGGACCTTCTCGAAGTACTTGGCCATCTCGAACAGCTTCTCGAGGTCGAGGCCGCTGTCGTAGGGGGTGCCCGTGAGCGCCGACACGACCATCTCGGTGGCCGGCTGCGAGTTGCCGAAGGCCAGAGGCACCGTGGCCGTGTCGATGACGTCGACGCCGGCCTCGATCGCCTTGAGGTAGGTCATCGGGGCGAGGCCGCCGATGTAGTGGCAGTGCAGCTGGATGGGCACCTCGAGCTCGGCCTTGAGGCGGCCGACCAGCTGCTCGGCGTAGAACGGCGAGAGCAGCGCGGCCATGTCCTTGATGCAGATGGAGTCGGCGCCCATGTCGACGAGCTTGTGGGCGACGTCGACGTAGTGGTCGAGCGAGTGGACCGGCGAGATCGTGTAGACCACGGCGCCCTGGAAGTGCTTGCCGGTCTCCTTGATCGCCGCGGCGGCAGTCTCGTAGTTGCGGATGTCGTTGAGGGCGTCGAAGACCCGGAAGATGTCCATGCCGTTCTCGGCCGCCTTGTAGACGAACCGGCGAACGATGTCGTCGCCGTAGTGCCGGTAGCCGACGACGTTCTGGCCGCGGAGCAGCATCTGCAGCGGTGTGCGCACGACGTGCTTCTTGATCAGGCGCAGGCGCTCCCACGGGTCCTCGTCGAGGAAGCGGAGTGAAGCGTCGAAGGTGGCGCCACCCCAGCACTCGAGCGAGTTGAAGCCGACCTGGTCCATGAGCTCGAGGATCGGCAGCATCTCGGACGTGCGCATGCGCGTCGCCCAGAGCGACTGGTGGCCGTCCCTCAGGCTGGTGTCGGTGATGCGGACGCGTCGTGCCTGCATGGCCTCTCCTGCCCCTCGCGCCTCAGGCGCGGCTCAGATACTCGCCGGTGCGGGTGTCGACCTTGATGCGCTCGTCCTGCTCGATGAAGAGCGGGACCTGGATCGAGACGCCGGTCTCGAGCGTCGCCGGCTTGGTGCCGCCCTGGGCGGTGTCGCCGCGCAGCCCGGGCTCGGTGTGCGTGATCGTCAGCTCGACCGTGGTCGGCGCCTCGACGGCGAACGGGACGCCGTCGAGGTAGAAGACCTGGGCCTCCTGGTTCTCGATGACCCACTGGAGAGCATCCTTGGCCATGTCGGGCGAGACCGAGAGCTGCTCGTAGGTCTCCGGGTCCATGAGCACGACCTCGGTCTCGGTCGCGTAGAGGTAGGTCAGCTTGCGCGAGCGCGTGTCGAGGCGGTTGAACTTCTCCCCCGCCCTGAAGGTCTTGTCGAGCACGGCGCCGGTCTTGATGTGGCGCAGCTTGGTGCGCACGAAGGCGCCGCCCTTGCCGGGCTTGACGTGCTGGGACTCGACGATCGTGTACGGCTCGCCGTCGATCTCGATCGCCATGCCGCTCTTGAACTGGTTGGTGGAGACTACGTCAGCCATGAGTCGCTCGGGCCCTCCCGCGAGTCGTGCGCGCGCGTGAGCGATGATGATACCGCACCCCTCGCGGGGTCGGTAGCCGCGCCGGTCAGCCGACGACCTGCAAGGCCTTGGGGTACAGCGTGAGGCGCTCGCAGCCGCCGGTCGTGACGAGGACGGTGTCCTCGATGCGGACCCCGGCGTCGCCCTCGATGTAGATCCCTGGTTCGACGGTGCAGACC
>JBAQHA010000742.1:0-5128 GCA_049288075.1 Oricola sp. | reverse complement strand
CGCCGATCACCAACGGCCGGCCGAGGCGGGCCTCGGCGACAGCGGCAAGCGCGTCGGCGACGTCTTCCGCATGAGGCAGCCGGCCGAGCACCTCCTCCAGCGACGTCATGCGCTCCTTCGCATGTTCGAGCCCGGTCACGGTCAGCTTCTCGGTCGGCACCAGCAGCGCCTGCATCGCCGATTTCAGGTCGAGTCGCAGGATGATGCCGGCGTTCAACAGGGCCGAGCCGCCCTCCTCCGCAAGAAAGACCGAGGCGATCTTCTGCCGGCCGGCGACCTGGAGATCGTTGGGCGGCTTGAATTCGGTTTCGACGCCGATGCGGCGTAGCGCGTCGGCGACGATCGCCGCGCCGGTCCGCAGCCGTTCGGAAAGGCGGTCACCCAGCGCCGCGGCGGGCAGGACGATGCTGACGCCCATCTGGCCCCCGTCGAGATAGAGCGCGCCGCCCGCCGTGGCGCGGCGCACGACGTCGACGCCGGCCTGCCGGCAATAATCCTGCCGCACCTCGTGCTCGAAGGTCTGGTGGCACCCGATCGAGACGGCCGGGCGGACGCGGGAAAACACGATGCGGTCGAGCCCCTCGCCGGCCGCATGGGCGGCCAGCAGGGCGCGATCGCGCGACACGGCTTCGGCGGCGGTCAGGGAGCAGACCCCGGATGCGGCGACAGGCTCGCTATCGGTCTCGACGTGAACGTTCATCTCCTCCTCCGTGCCTCCTGACACATACTGAAATTTGCATGTGAAGGTGTCAATGGCGGATTGAGGCGGGCGACGGCAGCTTCGTTCATCGCCGCCGATGAATTGTCATGCTCTCGTGAGCCGTGTCACCAGTTCATCCGGCAGACCGATGCCCATTGCCGCCAACCGTTCCGGCAGCCGCCTCAGATCGGAATGATGCAATCCGAAATGCCGCGCGAGATAGCCTTCGGCACTGAACTGAACATGCACGATTTCCTCTGTCGTGCTTCCTTCATCCAGAGTTTCGAAAAGAAGACGCGCAAGAACAGGGATTGCCCGATCCGGGTCCCATTTCATGACGGAACCGGCCGCCCAAAGCCGAAGATGTGCAATCGGACTGGAAAGGAGTTGTTCCAGCAGTTCGCGACCAGTCTCGTCCTCCCGCAATTCGATTACGGCTTCGGTGATGCGCCTGGTGTGTCGGTTGGCGCGAGAAATATCATTTTGCCGGACTGCTTTCCGCCAACCCTCATCATTTTCAAGAATGACATCGAGAAGGTTCGCTTTGGAGCGTTTATCACCTGATTGGAACATGTCCGGTGCTCGCAAGACATTGTGTTGGAGGGATCAAGGCAACCAACGACGTAATGCCGCAGCCATCTCCACAAGAACACATTCGAAATCAGATCGATAGACAAACCGCATTGCGCCAAAGCCATCGATGTCCATTCACCAATTACATCGACCGGCCTGTTTCTTCAGTCCGGAACGCATGTCTTCAGCGCCCTGCTGCACCTCGTCGAGCAGGGTAAACAGGCCGGGAGTGACGGTGAAAGAAACGGAAGCGCGGCCTATCGCGCTCCGCACCCCCTCACCCGGCTGCGGCTAGCGCTCGCTCTGCTCGCGAAGCCTCGCATCCCTCTCCCCGCCAAAGCGGGGCGAGGAAGGAACTTACGAGAACCTGCCGTTCCTCGGGAATCCCTTCGGGACCATGCGGCCGGCGCTGGCGCGGACGCCCATCCATTCGGCGAGGTCGTCCTTTTCGCGGGTGAAATTGCGGCCGGAAGCGTCCTGCCAGGTGAGGCCCTCGGCGAGCTTGAAGACGCGCAGGTCGGCGATGCCTCCGTCCTTGTATCGCTGCAGCCGGACGCCCTTGCCGCGCGTCATTTCCGGGATCTGTTCGAGCGGGAAGATCAGGAGCTTGCGGTTCTCGCCGACGACGGCGACCTGATCGGCGTCGATCTTGCCGTCCTCGCCGGCCGGCAGCGAGATGCAGAGCTTGGCCTCGTCGGGCATGGAGACGTTCATCACCTGCTTGCCCTTGCGGGTGTTGGCGAGGACTTCGGCCTCGGGAACGACGAAGCCGTTGCCCTGGCTCGACGCGATCAGCAGCCGGCCCTTCGGCTGGTGCACGAAGGCCGAGACGATGTCCTGGTCGTTGTCCATGTCGACCATGATGCGGATCGGCTCGCCATGGCCGCGCCCGCCGGGCAGCCTGTCGGCGCCGAGCGTGTAGAACTTGCCGCCCGTCGTGAAGACCACGATCTTGTCGGTCGTCACGGCGTGGAAGGCGAGCTTCAGCTTGTCGCCCTCCTTGAAGGTCAGCGTCGCCATATCGGCGAGATGGCCCTTCATGGCGCGCAGCCAGCCCTTCTCGGAGACGACGATGGTGACCGGCTCCTTCTCGATCATCGACTGGGCGACGGCCTCGAGATCGATGTCGCCGGCCTCGCCGAAGGTGGAGCGGCGGGCGCCCAGTTCGGTGTCCTTGCCGAACTTCTTCTTCACGTCGCCGACCTGCCAGGCGATCGTCTTCCACTGCAGCGCCTCGGAGGCGAGCAGCTTCTCGATGCCCTCCTTCTCGGCCGTCAGTTCGTCGTGCTCGCGGCGGATCTCGACTTCCTCGAGCTTGTTCAAGGCGCGCAAGCGCAGATTGAGGATGGCTTCGGCCTGGGTGTCGCTCAATTCGAAGCGGTCGATCAGCCTGGCCTTGGGCTCGTCCTCGAAGCGGATGATGCGGATCACCTCGTCGATGTTGAGATAGGCGATCAGGAAGCCGCCGAGGATTTCCAGCCGCTTCTCGATATTGGCCAGGCGGTAGCGCGAACGGCGCAGCAGCACCTCGCGGCGATGATCGAGCCATTCGCGCAGCACCTCGCGCAGGTTCATCACCTTCGGCACGACGCCGCCGGACAAGACGTTCATGTTGAGCGGGATACGGCTTTCCAGTTCCGTCAGCTTGTAGAGCGACTCCATCAGGATTTGCGGATCGACGGCGCGCGATTTCGGCTCCAGAACGACGCGGATGTCCTCGGCGCTCTCGTCGCGCACGTCTTCCAGCAGCGGGATCTTCTTCGCCATCAGCAGTTCCGCGATCTTCTCGATCAGCCGCGATTTCTGCACCTGGTAGGGGATTTCGGTGATGACGATGACATAGCCGCCGCGGCCGGTGTCCTCCTTTTCCCAGCGCGCGCGAACCCTGAACGAACCGCGGCCGGTCGAATAGGATTCGAGGATCGAAGCCTTCGTTTCCACGATGATGCCGCCGGTCGGGAAATCCGGGCCGGGCACGAATTCGACCAGTTTCCCGATCGAGGCGTCGGGGAACTCGATCAGGTGCAGCGCGGCGTCGCAGAGTTCGGCGGCGTTGTGCGGCGGGATCGAGGTGGCCATGCCGACGGCGATGCCGGACGAGCCGTTGGCGAGCAGGTTCGGGAAGGCGCCGGGGAGGACGATCGGCTCCTCGTCCTCCTCGTTGTAGGTCTTGCGGAAATCGACCGCGTCCTCGTTGATGCCTTCCAGCAGCAGCGTCGCGACCTCGGTCATGCGCGCCTCGGTGTAGCGCATCGCCGCGGCGTTATCGCCGTCGATATTGCCGAAATTGCCCTGCCCGTCGACGAGCGGATAGCGCACCGCGAAATCCTGGCTGAGACGCACCAGCGCGTCGTAGATCGCCTGGTCGCCGTGCGGGTGGAACTTGCCCATCACGTCGCCGACGATGCGGGCGCATTTCTTGTAGGCTTCCTTCGGATCGAGCTTGAGCAGGCGCATCGCATGCAGGATGCGGCGATGCACCGGCTTCAGGCCGTCGCGCGCATCGGGCAGCGCGCGATGCATGATCGTCGACAGCGCATAGGCCAGATAGCGCTCCTCGAGCGCCGTTTTCAGATCGATAGGCTCGATGTCCTTGCCGGGGCCGTCGCCGGACCCGGGCGGTGTAACTCTTTTCGACATGGAATCTCGTTATCCATTGAGACGATTCGCGGCAAGCGGAAGCCGGCAGAACGGCGTCGATACCCCCGAAATCCGGCGGTTTTCCAGTTGTTTCGATCGTTAAGGTGCAAAGTTTCGAGCAAACCATGCGTTAAGGCAAATCTGGTATGCCACCAAGACTTGATGGCATGAAGGTATTGCGCAATGACCTATGCTGGCTCCGGCCTCGGTCTGCTCCCGGATGAACGAATCGACCTTTCGGAACGTCTCATCCGCAACGAAGAAGAAAACGGGAAATCCCTGACCGACCCGGTCACAGGACTCGGGAACCTCCGTCGAATGAAGGTCAAGGCCGAAAGGCTGATCGAGCAGCGGGACGACGATCCGGCTCCCTTCACCATCGGCGTCTTCGACATCGACCGCTTCCGACCCGTCAACGACCTGTTCGGCCGCAAGGCCGGCGACGAGATCCTGTCGCAGGTCGCATTGCGCATTTCCTCCGCGTTGCCGCAGGATTCGATGCTGGTGCGCATCGCCGGCGACATGTTCGGCATGGTGCTGCCGACCTGTTTCTTCGAAAAGGATGCCGAGAAACTCGGGCATCTGCTGAAGGAGGTCTTCACCGCGCCATTCGACCTCGGCGAACGCACGGTGCGCATGTCGGCCTCGTTCGGATTCTGCCAGTATCCTTTCGCGGGCAAGACATTCGACGAACTCATCGACAAGTGCGAATCCGCGCTCTACCAGGCGCGCAAGGCGGGCCCGAGCAGCGTGCAGGTCTATACGCACAAGATGGCCGAGGACATGCGCAAGCGCACGCGCATCGAGCAGGCGCTGCGCAAGGCGATCGCGGCGGAAGAGGTCACGCCGCATTTTCAGCCGATCGTCGACATCCGCACCGGCGTCATCACCGGTTTCGAGTGCCTGGCGCGCTGGACCGACGAGGAACTCGGCGTGATCTCGCCGTCCGAATTCATTCCGCTTGCCGAACAGGCGGGCATCATCGACGCGCTGACCAAGCTGCTGCTGGCGAAGGCGATCGAGTGCGCCAGGAGCTGGCCGCGCGACATCTTCCTGTCCTTCAACCTGTCATCGGTGCAACTGATGGATCCGACGACGGCCCTGTCGGTGCTGGCGATCCTGAGCCGGATGGATTTCGATCCCCGCCGCATGGAGATCGAGATCACCGAAACCGCGATGATGTCGGACCCGGAAACGGCCGAAAGGATCATCAAC
>JBAQHA010000741.1:0-1818 GCA_049288075.1 Oricola sp. | reverse complement strand
GTCTAAGTCCGTAGCCGCCCATGGCCGAACCGATCTCCGACACGGCGCTGGATCAGATCTTTCTATCCGCGCGCACGCATAATCGCTGGCTCGACCGGCCGGTGAGCGAGGCGCAGTTGCGCCGCCTCGTGGAGGTCATGATGCTGGGGCCGACCAGCGCCAACTCGCTGCCCGCCCGCCTCCTGTTCGTCGTCTCCGGAGAGGCGAAGAAACGGCTGGAGCCGCTCCTCAGCAAGGGCAACCGGGCAAAGACCATGCAGGCGCCGGTCTGCGCCATCATCGGCTATGATCTCGATTTCCATGAGCGGCTCGCCGAGACCTTTCCGCACGATCCCTCTGCCAGGGGTTGGTTCGAGGGCAACGAAGACAAGATCCGCACCACCGCCCAGCGCAACGGCAGCCTGCAGGGCGCCTATCTCATCATTGCCGCCCGCGCCCTGGGCTTGGATGCCGGGCCGATGTCGGGTTTCGACAATGAAGGCGTGGACCGGGAATTCTTCCCCCGCGGGCGGGTGAAGTCGAACTTTCTCTGCGCGCTGGGCTATGGCGACAAGTCGGCGTTGATGCCGCGGTCGCCCCGGCTCGACTTCGATGATATTGCCAAGATCATTTAGCGCCGCACTCCCACCTGTCCTATATTGCGATCCGCAGCAGCTCAATCACCTGATGACAACACTCGCTCTCGACACCAGCATGGCCGCCTGTTCCGCCGCGATCCTGCGGCCGGACGCACCCCACGCCGTCCAGCGCTTCGAACGGATGGAGAAGGGCCATGCCGAGGCATTGTTTGAGATGATCGAGGCCGTGCTGGAAGACTCCGGCTGCGGGTTCGACGACCTGGAGAAAATCGCCGTGACGGTGGGGCCGGGCAGTTTCACCGGCGTGCGTGCCGGCGTCGCCGCCGCGCGTGGCTTGGCGCTTGCAGCCAAACTGCCGCTGGTCGGCGCATCCAGCCTTGAGGTGATGGCGCGAGGCTGCGTGCGGCAGACGGGCGAAGGCGACCGTCAGGACGGCTTCATCGTGGTTCACGACGCCCGGCGCGGGGAGGTCTATGCCCAGCGCTTCGATGCGGATGGGAGACCCACGGCTCAGCCGGAACTGCGCCTTCTCACTGAACTTGCCGCTGAACTTGCGCCCGCCTCGTGCCTCGTGGTCGGCAGTGCCGCCGCCGCGATTGCCGGTGAAGCGGAGCGGAGCGGTCGGCAACTGCGCATAGCGCTGCCGGAGCTTCTGCCCGAAGCAGGCGATCTGGCCGTCATTTGCGCGAGCAAGCCACCGCAAGCCTACCCACCCGCGCCGCTCTATCTGCGCGCCGCCGATGCCAAGCCCCAGATCGGCAAGAGTCTCGCCCGTGCCGAGTGATCAGCCGCCGCTCCGGATCGCTCCATTCGAGCCCGACAACGCCGAAGCGCTGGCCGCGCTCCACGCCCGCTGCTTCCCGCGCCCCTGGAAGGCCGCCGATTTCCGGCGCTACGCCGAAACCGCATCCTATCCTGGGCTGCTTGCCTGGACAGCCGAGCGGCGTCTGATCGGCTTCATCATCGTCTCCATCGCCGCCGATCAGGCGGAGATCCTCACCATCGGCACCGATGAGGATGCGCGCCGGCATGGGGTCGCATCGGCGATGCTGTCGCGGATGATCGAGGATGTGCGGGCACAAGGCGCCGACGCGGTGTTTCTCGAGGTCGGCGTCAACAATGCGGCCGCACGCGCCCTCTACGGGCGCCACGGCTTCGAGGTCCAAGGCCGCCGCGCCGACTATTACACGACGCCCGAAGGCTCGGAAGATGCGCTGATCATGAAAAAGGTGCTGTAAGG
>JBAQHA010000740.1:0-7985 GCA_049288075.1 Oricola sp. | reverse complement strand
CTCTCGATGATGGTGGCCGTGCCCATGCCGGCGCCGATGCACAGCGTCACCAGGGCGGTGTTGAGGTCGCGGCGTTCCAGTTCGTCGAGCACCGTGCCGAGGATCATCGCGCCGGTCGCGCCGAGCGGGTGGCCCATGGCGATCGCGCCGCCGGCGACGTTCATTTGCTTGTGGTCGACGTCGAAGGCCTGCATGTAGCGCAGGATCACCGAGGCGAAGGCCTCGTTGAGCTCGAAGAGGTCGATGTCCGAGATCTTCATCTTCGCGTTCCTGAGCAGCTTCTCGGTCACGTCGACGGGACCGGTCAGCATCAGCGCCGGATCGGAGCCGATATTGGCGAAGGCCCTGATACGGGCGCGCGGCTTGATGCCCATTGTCTTGCCCGCGCGCTTCGAACCGAGCAGCACGCCGGCCGCGCCGTCGACGATGCCCGACGAGTTGCCGGCATGGTGGACATAGTTGATCGCCTCCACTTCCGGATGCGCCGAAATGCCGACGGCCTCGAAGCCGCCCATCTGGCCGGGCATCACGAAGGACGGCTGCAACTGGCCGAGCGACTGCATGTCGGTGCCGGGACGCATGTGCTCGTCGCGGTCGAGAATGGTCAGGCCGTTCTGGTCCTTCACCGGGATGACGGACTTCTTGAAGTGGCCCTTTTCCCAGCTGTGCGCCGCGCGGCGCTGGCTTTCCACGGCATAGGCGTCGACGTCGTCGCGCGAAAAGCCGTATTTGGTGGCGATCAGGTCGGCGGATACGCCCTGCGGCATGAAATAGGCCGGGATGTTGACCGACGGGTCCATGTACCAGGCGCCGCCGGACGCGCCCATGCCGACGCGCGACATCGATTCCACGCCGCCGGCGATCACGATGTCGTCGGCGCCCTGGGCGATCTTGGCCGCCGCGAAATTGACGGCGTCGAGACCGGATGCGCAGAAGCGGTTGATCTGCAGGCCGGGCGCTTGCGTTGCGTAGCCGGCCTCGAACACGGCGGCGCGCGCGATGTCGCCGCCCGCCTCGTAGACCGGATCGACGCAGCCCAGGATCACGTCGTCGACCTTGGATGTGTCGAGGCCGTTGCGTTCGCGCAGCGCTTCCAGAACCTTCGCGGCGAGGCGCGGAGTCGGCACCTCGTGCAGGCTCCCGTCCTTCTTGCCGCGTCCGCGCGGCGTGCGCACCGCGTCATAGATGAATGCGTCAGCCATCTTTCGTCTCCTTGTTCTTGTCCTTCGCGCGGCCTATGCCGTCGCGGCTTCTGGTTCCTGGCCGGAGGGCATCAGGTCCTCGGGCAGCTTGAAGCCGGGCAGGGCGCGGATACGCTCCAGCCAGGCGGGAATTGCGGGATATTCGTCGGCGACCATGCCGATCTGGGCTGGCCAGAACAGGTAGCCGCAGACGGAAAGGTCGGCGATCGTCGGGCGGTCCGAGGCGATCCACTCGCGCCCCGCCAGATGGCCGTCGAGCACCTTCCAGGCATTGCGCGCGCGCGCCAGGAAGAACTCCGCTTCCGGCGTATCGCCCTTGCCGGCGAAGATGCGCAGGAAGCGGTAGGTCGCCGAGTAGCTGGTGAGCTTGTGGTTGTCCCACAGGATCCAGCGCAGCACTTCGCGCTTCTCCTCGCCGGATTCCGGCATGAATTTCCCGAAATGCTCGCCGAGATGATACAGGATCACGCCGGACTGGCTGATGACGAGGTCCGGCCGGCGCGTATGGTCGATCAGCACCGGCACCTCGCCCATCTCGTTGATCTCGCGAAACGCGTTGCGGCGCGTTTCGCCGGAGAAGAAGGCGACGCGGTGCGGCTCCCAGTCCGCGCCGCACAGTTCCAGCATCAGCGCCGCCTTGTAGGCGTTGCCGGATTCGGCGAAGCAGTGAAGCGTGAAGTCGGTCATCTCATAGCCCCCGCGCGATGAGCAGTTTCATGATCTCGTTGGTGCCGCCATAGATGCGCTGCACGCGTGCGTCGCGGAACATCCGGGCGATCGGATACTCGTTCATGTAGCCGTAGCCGCCATGCAGCTGCAGGCAGGCGTCCACCACCTTGCCCTGCAGGTCCGACAGCCAGTATTTCGCCATCGAGGCGAGTTCCGGCGTCAGCCGGCCTTCCAGGTGTTCGGCCACGCAATGGTTGTAGAAGACGCGCCCGACGGTCGTCTCGGTCTTCAGTTCGGCCAGCGTGAACTGCGTGTTCTGGAATTCGATCACCGCCTTGCCGAAGGCCTTGCGCTCCTTGACGTAGTCGATTGTCACGGCGAGCGCGCGCTCGCACATGGCGATCGCGCTGCCGCCGATCTGCAGGCGTTCCTGCGGCAGCTGCTGCATCAGCTGCACGAAACCCATGCCTTCCTCGTGGCCGAGCAGGTTCGATGTCGGCACGCGCACATTGTTGAAGAACAGTTCCGACGTGTCGTTCGATTTCAGGCCGATCTTGTCGAGGTTGCGGCCGCGCTCGAAGCCTTCCGCCTCGTCGGTCTCGACGACGATCAGCGACGTCCCCCTGGCGCCCGCCGACGTATCCGTCTTGGTGACGACGATCACCAGGTTGGCGAGCTGGCCGTTGGTGATAAAGGTCTTCGAGCCGTTGATGACGTAGTGGTTGCCATCCTTCTTCGCCGACGTCTTGACGCCCTGCAGGTCGGAACCGGCGCCCGGCTCCGTCATGGCAATGGCGCCGATCATCTCGCCTGTGGCGAGCTTGGGCAGCCATTTGCGCTTCTGCTCTTCGGACCCGTAATGCAGGATGTAGGGCGCGACGATGGAATTGTGCAGCGGGATGCCGAATCCGTCGACGCCGACATGGCCGATGGCTTCGAGGATCGCCGATTCATGCGCGTAGGTGCCGCCCGCGCCGCCGTATTCCTCGGGCATCGAGGCGCACAGCAGGCCGTTCGCGCCGGCCTTCAGCCAGCTTTCCCGGTCGAAGATCTCCGCCTTCTCGAATTCCTCGTAGCGCGGCAGGATTTCGTCGGTCATGAACCGCGTCGCCATGTCCTGCAGCATCACCACGTCGTCGGTTGCCCAGGACGGCTTGGTTACGCCCAGGATTTCCGCCGGATTGCTGGCCATTTATTCCTCCCGTTGCGCGACAGTATCGCAGGTTGCGCGGGGCCGGTCATCGTATGGTCTTGCGATGACCGGCGGTCTTCTTGTCAGAATGCGTCTTCGGGCAGCGCCATCATGGAATCGGCGCCCGCCGAGATGCGCGCCAGGTGCGCCGAGGTCTCCGGCATGATGCGCTCCATGAAGTAGCGCGCCGTCGTCAGCTTCGATTCCATGAACTGCTTGCGGTCGCCCGCGCCGCCGGCGAGCTTCTCCTGCGCCGTCTTCGCCTGCAACGCCCACATGTAGCCGAGCGTGACGAGGCCGAAGAGATGCATGTAGTCGTGGCTGCCGGCCCCCGCGTTGTCGGGCTTGGCCATCGCGTTCTGCACGAACCACATCGTCGCCGCCTGCAGGTCGTTCAGGCCCTTCTTCAGGTGCTTGGTGAAGAAGCCCATCGTCTCGTCGCCGCGATTGTCCTCGCAGAACTCGCCCACTTCCTTGAAATAGGCCTGGATCGCGCGCCCGCCGTTTGCCGGCAGCTTGCGGCCGACGAGATCGAGCGCCTGGATACCGTTGGCGCCTTCGTAGATCATCGCGATGCGGGCATCGCGCACATACTGGCTCATCCCGTGTTCCTCGATGTAGCCGTGGCCGCCGAACACCTGCTGCGCCATCACCGCATGCTCGAAGCCCTTGTCGGTCAGCACGCCCTTGATGACGGGCGTCATCAGGCTCATCATTTCTTCCGACAGTTCGCGATCCTTCGGATCTTCCGAACGGTGGGCGACATCGGATTTCAGCGCGGCCCACATCAGGAAGGCGCGGCCTGCCTCGTTGAACGCGCGGATGGTCATCAGGTTCCGCCGCACGTCCGGGTGGACGATGATCGGGTCGGCTTGTCTGTCCGGCGCCTTCGGCCCGGTGAGCGAACGGCCCTGGATGCGGTCCCTGGCGTAGGCGACGGCGTTCTGGTAGGCGACCTCGGCGATCGACAGGCCCTGCAGCCCGACGCCGAGGCGCGCCTCGTTCATCATCGTGAACATGGCCTTCAGGCCCTTGTTCTCCTCGCCGATCAGATAGCCGACAGCGTCGTCGTAGTTTATGACGCAGGTCGAGTTGGCGTGGATGCCCATCTTCTCCTCGATGGAGCCGCACTTGACGCCGTTGCGCGCGCCGATCGAGCCGTCCGCCTCGACCATGAACTTCGGCACGATGAACAGCGAAATGCCCTTCACGCCTTCCGGCGCGCCCTCGATGCGGGCAAGCACCAGGTGGATGATGTTCTCCGCCATGTCGTGCTCGCCGGCGGAGATGAAGATCTTCTGGCCGGAAATCCTGTAGGAACCGTCGCCCTGCGGCACGGCCTTGGTGCGCAGCAGGCCGAGATCGGTGCCGCAATGCGGCTCGGTCAGGTTCATGGTGCCGGTCCAGCGGCCTTCCACCATCGTCGGCAGGAAGGTCGATTTCTGCTCGTCCGTGCCATGGACATAGATCGCGGCCATCGCGCCCTGGGTCAGGCCCGGATACATCGCGAACGCCATGTTGGCGGAGGAGAAGAATTCGCCGACCGCCGAATGCAAGGTGTAGGGCAGGCCCTGTCCGCCATACTCGGGATCGAAGGCGAGGCCCATCCAGCCGGCTTCCTTGTACTGCTCGAAGGCTTCCCGGAAGCCCTTCGGCGTCGTCACCGATCCGTCCTCGTGGCGCGTGCAGCCTTCCTGGTCGCCGGAATGGTTGAGCGGGAAGAACACTTCCTCCGCCATCCGGCCGGCCTCGCGCAGCACGGCTTCCACGACATCTGGCGACGCATCGGCGAACCCGGGCAGATTGTTGTAGCGTTCATATTTGAGGACGTCGTTGAGCACGAAAAGCGTGTCTTCGACGGGGGCGCGGTAAGCGGGCATGACATCCTCCGGAGGGTCGTATCGAAGCGGCGGTGAATCCGCATGGAAGCAGTGGACGTGTCGCTAGCAAACTTTGACGTTTGCGTAAACGTCAAAAAATCGGGTTTCCGGTGACCGGGGCGCGATTCCGGCCGCCGCCGAAGCGAAAAACCGGAAAATCGCACGTTCTTGTGCGTTTTTTAAGTCGGAGGCAAAAACAAACCCGGCAATCCTTGCGGATGCCGGGTTTTGTGGAAAACGGAATCGCGGCTTGATCGCGCGATCCCGTCAACCGGATGCCGCGGCCGGAAACCGGCCGCATCGCGTGGGCGTGTTCAGCCCTTGCCCGCAACCATGCCGCGCAGGTTCGCGAGCGTTTGATCCAGTTCGCCAATCGCGTCCTCGATGCTCTTGCGCTGGTCCTGGAGGACCCGCATTTGCTCTTCGCCCTTTTCGAGGGCGACGGTGATTTGACGTTGATTGTCGCCCGAGGCGTTGTAGAGATCGAGGACCTCCTTGACGTCCAGAAGCGACAGCCCGACGCGTTTGCCGAGCAGGATCAGTTTCAGGCGCCCGCGATCCGCGCGCGAGTAAAGCCGCGTGTTACCTACGCGTCGCGGCGAGAGAAGGCCCTTGTCCTCATAGAAGCGAAGGGTACGCAGAGTGACGTCGAATTCGCTGGACAGTTCGCCGATCCGGTATGTGGGTTCGGAATGGGCAAGCGAGTCCGTGTTGGTGGCCGTGTTCATATCCTTTTCCAATTCGTTTCCCGTTTTCGGGCTTGTTTCTTTCGATTATTGGGAGCGGGGAACAGCGGCCAAGCGCCATCGACTCGATACGATCGACGACGATTGTCATATGCCCCAACTCCGACGCCATGATTGAACTTGGAGTGGTCTGGCTTGTGAAGGTTTCCTAGCGTTACCTCGCTGTTACAAAATATCGCCTTGTCGATGCATCTTTGAGATCGCGGCCTTCGCGATCGTTTACGCCCCAATCGTTCGAAATCAGAACAGAATTTGCGCCAAAGCCGTGGCGGTTAACCGCTTGTTTACCGTGTTTTGAAAAACGTTAACCATGGAAGGTCGCGGCGTGGTTGTGTCCAGGGTGCGCGCTCGGATCTCGAATTACCAATCAGGTTAGGCGCCTGTTGCCGCGGCAATGATACGCCAGTTCAGTGCAACGCCGCCGATACCGCCAGGAATGGGCGAGTCATGCACAACAGGCCATCGCAATCCGGTCACGACATCGCGTCACGGCAGCCTGCCAATGCGACGCTGGAAATGCTCGACGATGCCCTGTCCAAGCTCGAGCGGCGGATGGGTATAGACAGCACTGGAAAACAGATGCCCAGGCGTGACGAAGACATCTCCGCCATTCTTGCCCGCCAGGAAGCGCTGGCGCGCAATCCCCGTCCCGAACGCCCGGCTCTCGCGCCGTCCCCCGTCGTCGCGCGCGACGCGGCGCCGTTGCATGCCGAGCTTGCGCGCATGCGCGAGGAACTGAACCGGGAGATGTCGTCGACGATCGCCCGCCAGTTCGGCGCGATCCGCGAGGAACTGAAAGGGCTGATGGGGCAGGGCTCAGGTATTGCAGCCGCCGATCTCGCCGATGGATTCAACCGCCTCACCCGTGAACTCGGCGTCGTCGCCTCCCGTGTCGAAAACACCGACACGAGTTCGCTGCGCGCCGAGGTCGAGGAACTGAGAAACCATGTCGCCGCACTGGCGCGCGAGGACACATTGCGTGACATGGCCGAGCGCTGGGTCGTCATCGAGCGCGAACTCGGCGCCCTGCCGCAGGCGCTCGGTTCCCGCCAGGATCTGATGACGATCGCGGCGCGCATCGCCGAAATTCACGATGCCATGCACGGCCTGCCCGACCAGCGCTCCTTCGCCGCGATGGAAGAACAGGTGCGCGCGCTTGCCCAGGCGGTGGAAGTCCTTGCCGCGCAAAACGCCTCCGTCTCCCCGGATCATCTCTATTCGATCGAGACCCGCCTGGACGAGATCGCCCGCGCGATCGCCGCCGTGTCGGTCGCCAGCGGTCCCGTCGAGTTCGACACCGCGCCGTTCGAGCGCATCGAGGCGCGCTTGTCCGCGCTTTCTCGCCAGGTGGAGGAAGGCGCCGGCACGCACCAGTCCGCCGGCGTCGAAACGCGGCTGATCGAGATTGTCGAGCGGCTCGGCGCGCTACATGAAACGGTTTCATCAGCACCCGCCG
Organism: Oricola sp.; assembly: GCA_049288075.1. GTDB lineage: Bacteria > Pseudomonadota > Alphaproteobacteria > Rhizobiales > Rhizobiaceae > Oricola. The sequence continues at coordinate 840 of JBAQHA010000740.1, read as the reverse complement.
CGGGCGACGCGTTCGAAAGCGTCGCCGCCCGACTGGAGAACATCGCCAACCGGTTCGACCGCGATACCGCCGCCGGGGCCCCCGTCTCCGACCGCGCATTCGACAGCCTGAATGCGCGCTTCGAGGAGATCGCCCAGCGGCTCGATTCCCAGAGACTCTCCACCGAGCAGACCGGCGAGCGGATGCTGCAGTCGCTCGATGCGCGCATGGAGGAGCTGGCGCGGCGTATCGAGGAGAACGAGCGCGAATCCGCCAACGTCCCGACGCTCGATCACATGGAGCGCCGCATCGAGGAAATCGCCCAGATGCTGACATCGGGCGACGCCTTCGCGCCGGGCGCGATTGCCCAGCCCGACGCCCGGGCGCTCAAGGGCCTGGAAGACCAGATCGCCGCGCTCACCGAGAGACTGTCGCGTCCCATGCCGGCCGGCAGCGCCGGAGAACTCGCCGATCTGGCGCCTCGCCTGATCGCCATCACCGACCAGCTGGCCGGCGGCCGGGAGGACGTGATCGCGGCGGCCCGCGAAGCCGCCGAGGAGGCCATCGCCCGCATGTCTGGCGGCATGTCCGACAGCGAACGCGGCGTGCTTTCGCAGCTCGCCGCCGACCTGCGCGGGCTGGAGGATCTCGCCCGCAATTCCGACGATCGAAATTCCCGCACTTTCGAAGCCATCCACGACACGCTGGTCAAGGTGGCCGACCGCATCGCCGGACTCGAATCGAGCATTCGCGATGGTTCGATAGGCGATGCGCCAAAGCCCGTTTCCGCGCCGCCGGCGGTGCCGCCAGCCAGGCAGGCGGCGTCCGTCGCCGCACCGGCAATGGCGGCCGCCACGCCGC
>JBAQHA010000739.1:0-7071 GCA_049288075.1 Oricola sp. | reverse complement strand
CGTTAAGGCCATGAGCGCCGACCAGCTCGCCGACGAGCTGGCAAAGCTCAAGAAAGAACAGTTCAACCTGCGCTTCCAGAAGGCGACGGGACAGCTGGAAAAGACCTCGCGCGTGCGTGAAGTGCGCCGCGACATCGCCCGTATCAAGACGATCGCCGCTCACAACGCGGCTAAAGGAAAGTAAGATGCCAAAACGCGTTCTGCAGGGCACCGTCGTGAGCGACAAGAACGACAAGACCGTTGTGGTCAAGGTCGAGCGCCGTTTCACTCACCCGCTGTTCAAGAAGACCGTGCGCCGTTCGAAGAAGTACAAGGCGCACGACGAAAGCAACCAGTTCAAGGTCGGTGACACCGTTTTCATTCAGGAAAGCAAGCCGATCTCCAAGGACAAGTGCTGGGTGGTCGTGACCGACCAGCCGGCGTCCTGAACCTAAACCGCAAAACATGCGGCTTCCCAGGAAGCCAGCTGGACAGAATATAAAAGGCAGCCAGTCATGATTCAGATGCAAACAAACCTCGATGTCGCCGACAACTCCGGCGCCCGTCGTGTTCAGTGCATCAAGGTGCTGGGCGGTTCGAAGCGCAAGTATGCTTCCGTGGGCGACATCATCGTCGTCTCGGTAAAGGAAGCCATCCCGCGCGGCCGCGTCAAGAAGGGCGACGTCATGAAAGCCGTCGTCGTTCGCACCGCAGCCGACATCCGCCGTGCTGACGGCAGCGTCATCCGCTTCGACAAGAACGCGGCGGTGATCGTCGACAACAAGCGCGAACCGATCGGCACGCGTATCTTCGGACCTGTGCCGCGCGAACTGCGCGCCAAGGCGCACATGAAGATCATCTCGCTGGCGCCGGAAGTTCTGTAAGGAGAGTCACGATGCAAAAGATCCGCAAAGGCGACGAAGTCGTCGTGCTCACCGGCAAGGACAAGGGCCGCAAGGGCACTGTCATGCAGGTCATGCCGAAAGACAACCATGCGGTTGTCGCCGGCATCAATGTTATGAAACGCCATCAGCGCCAGTCGGCGAGCCAGGAAGGCGGCATTATCTCGAAAGAGGCGCCGATCGACCTGTCGAACCTGGCTCTGCTGGATCCCAAGGATTCCAAACCGACCCGCGTCGGTTTCCGCATGGAAGGCGACCGCAAGGTCCGCTTTTCCAAACGCTCCGGAGAAGTGATCGATGGCTGAGGCAAAGTACGAGCCGCGGCTCAAGAACCATTACCGCGAAACCGTCCGCAAGCAGTTGCTTGAGGAGTTCGGTTACAAGAACGAGATGGAGATCCCGCGTGTCACGAAGATCGTCGTGAACATGGGCATCGGCGAGGCGACGGCTGACTCCAAGAAGCCGGCGGCCGCCGCCGAACATCTCGCGCTCATCACCGGCCAGAAGGCTGTCATCACGCATGCCCGCACTTCGATCGCCGGCTTCAAGGTGCGTGAAGGCATGCCGATCGGCACCAAGGTGACGCTGCGCGCCGACCGCATGTATGAGTTCATGGATCGCCTGGTCAACATCGCGCTTCCGCGCGTTCGCGACTTCCGCGGCCTGAACCCGAAAAGCTTCGATGGCCGTGGCAACTTCGCCATGGGCCTGAAGGAGCACATCGTGTTCCCCGAGATCAACTACGACAAAGTCGACCAGATCTGGGGAATGGACGTAATCGTTTGTACGACTGCGAAATCGGACGACGAAGCCCGGGCTCTGCTCAAGGCTTTCAACTTCCCGTTCCGCCAGTAACGGCAAGCGTAAAAAGGATAGTTACGCATGGCTAAAGTCAGCGCAGTCGAAAAGAACAATCGCCGTCGCAAGATGGCGGATCAGTACGCCGTGAAGCGCGCCGCACTGAAGGCAATCGTTATGGATCGCTCCAAGCCCATCGAGGATCGCTTCAAGGCGACGCTCAAGCTCGCCGAGTTGCCGCGCAATTCCGCCCAGGTGCGGGTGCGCAACCGCTGCGAAGTGTCGGGCCGCCCGCGCGCCTACTATCGCAAACTCAAGATGTCGCGTATCGCGCTCCGCGAGCTCGGCTCGCTTGGCCGCATTCCCGGCATCGTAAAGTCCAGCTGGTAAGGGGAAACAGAGATGTCTATGTCAGATCCTCTTGGCGATATGCTGACGCGTATCCGCAATGGCATGCACCGTTCGAAGGACCGCATTTCGACGCCGGCTTCGAAGCTGCGCGCCCGCGTGCTCGACGTTCTGAAGAATGAAGGCTATATCCGCGGCTACTCGCAGGTCGAGTACTCCTCCGGCAAGGCCGAATTCGAGATCGAACTGAAGTATTTCGACGGCACGCCGGTCATTCGCAAGATCGAGCGCGTCTCGAAGCCGGGCCGTCGCGTCTATGTCGGCGTGAAGTCGATCCCGCATGTCGCAAACGGTCTCGGTATCTCGATTCTCTCGACGCCCCAGGGCGTCATGGCGGATCACGAGGCTCGTGAAAAGAACATTGGTGGGGAGCTTCTTTGCCGCGTCTTCTGACGCGACAAGCGAGCCAGGAACCCAGTAAACGGACAGGTTGAAAAATGTCGCGTATTGGTAAGAAGCCGGTTTCTATCCCGGCCGGTGTCACGGCGACCGTCGATGGTCAGACCGTTACCGCTAAGGGCCCGAAGGGCGAACTGAAATTCGTCGTCAACGACGAAGTGCTGGTTTCGATGGAAGACGGCGCTGTCGCCGTCGCGCCGCGCGACCAGACGAAGGACGCCCGCTCCAAGTGGGGCATGTCGCGTTCCATGATCGAAAACATCATGGAAGGCGTCAAGAACGGTTACGAGCGCAAGCTCGAGATCAACGGCGTCGGTTATCGTGCCGCGATGCAGGGCAAGAACATCCAGCTCTCGCTCGGTTTCAGCCACGAGGTCGTCTATCAGGTTCCGGATGGCGTCACCGCCGTAATACCGAAGCCGACGGAAATCGTGCTGACCGGCATCAACAAGCAGCAGCTTGGCCAAGTGGCAGCGGAGATCCGCAAGTACCGCGGTCCGGAACCCTACAAGGGCAAGGGCGTGAAATATGCGGAAGAGACGATCGTCCGCAAAGAAGGCAAGAAGAAGTAAGGATAGCGCGCCATGGCCAAGACCAAAGAATCCATCACGCGCCGTGCGCAGCGTGTCCGCCGCCAGATCAAGAAGGTGGCGAACGGTCGCCCGCGTCTTTCTGTGCATCGTTCTTCCAAGAACATCTATGCCCAGGTCATCGACGATGCGAACGGCCACACGGTAGCCGCCGCCTCGACGCTCGAGACCGATATGAAGGGCGCGCTGAAGACCGGCGCCGACATCGCCGCGGCCGCCGCCGTTGGCAAGCTCGTTGCCGAACGCGCCGTCAAGGCGGGCGTCAAGGAAGTCGTGTTCGATCGCGGCTCCTACATCTTTCATGGCCGTGTGAAGGCGCTTGCGGACGCAGCGCGCGAAGCCGGCCTGAGTTTCTGATTTCAACCCAAGTGCATCCGGAAAAGAAAAAGGACTAGGATATGGCACAACAGGACCGTGGAGGTCGCGGACGCGACCGTGGGCCACGCGAAGAGGTTGAGAGCGAGTTTGTAGACAAGCTCGTTCACATCAACCGCGTGGCCAAAGTTGTGAAGGGCGGCCGCCGTTTCGGCTTTGCCGCGCTCGTCGTCGTTGGCGACCAGAAGGGCCGGGTCGGTTTCGGCCACGGCAAGGCGCGCGAAGTGCCGGAAGCCATCCGCAAGGCGACCGAGGCCGCGAAACGCGACATGATCTTCGTGCCGCTGCGTTCGGGCCGTACCCTGCACCATGATGTCGAAGGCCGTCACGGCGCCGGCAAGGTGCTGCTGCGCGCCGCCACGCCCGGTACCGGTATCATCGCCGGCGGTCCGATGCGCGCCGTCTTCGAGACGCTCGGCGTCCAGGATGTCGTCGCCAAGTCGCTTGGCACGTCGAATCCGTACAACATGGTTCGCGCCACGTTCGATGCCCTGAAGAGCCAGATGCATCCCAAGGACATTGCCGCGCATCGTGGTCTCAAGTACTCCACGCTGCAGGCGCGTCGCCGCGACCTGATCGGCGCTGAAGAATAGATCGATCGAGCTCCTGGGCCTTTCACATGGAAGGGCAGGGGCCATTGGAAGGAAACTGATGATGGCTGACAAGAAAAAGGGCGCTACGATCACCGTCGAACAGATCGGTAGCCCGATCCGCCGGCCGGACGACCAGCAGAAGACGCTGATCGGTCTCGGTCTGAACAAGATGCATCGCCGCCGCACCCTGGAAGATACTCCGGCCGTGCGTGGCATGATCCGCAGCATTCAGCACCTCGTCCGCATCGTGGACGAGGCCTGACCAGGCGGGGAGAAGAACAATGAATCTGAACGAACTGCGCGATAACGACGGCGCTCGCCCGTCCCGCAAGCGTGTCGGCCGTGGTATCGGCTCCGGCAAGGGCAAGACCGGCGGACGCGGCGTGAAGGGCCAGAAGTCCCGCTCGGGCGTTGCCATCAACGGTTACGAGGGCGGTCAGATGCCGATCTATCGGCGTCTCCCGAAACGCGGTTTCACCAACATCTTCGCCAAGGACTTCAACGTCGTGTCGCTCGGCCGAATCCAGTCCGCCATCGACGCCGGCAAGCTTGACGCGAAGAACACGATTGACGCGGCAGCGCTTGCAGCGGCCGGCGTCATTCGCCGCGTCAAGGATGGCGTGCGCGTTCTCGCCGACGGCGATCTGAAGGCGAAGGCGAAGCTCGAAGTGGCAGGCGCCTCGAAGTCGGCCGTCGAAAAGGTCGAGAAGGCCGGTGGCTCCGTCACCGTGCTCGCCGCAAAGCCGGCTTCCGAGTGATTTCCGATTGCGGCGGCGGAGCGATCCGCCGCCCATCGATCAAGCGTTTCTTGACTTGCGTCTCTCCGGCATGGCGCTTATCTCCGCACTGATTGTGCGTTGGCCCGGCCGGGCGATATCCGGCTGATCGAGGCCGTCAGCCGAACCGGAGAATTCCTCAATGGCATCCGCAGCAGAACAGCTCGCATCAAACCTGAACTTCGGCGCGTTCGCGAAAGCCGAAGAACTGAAGAAACGCATCTGGTTCACGCTTGGCGCGCTGCTCGTCTACCGGCTCGGAACCTACATTCCGCTGCCCGGCCTCGACATGAACGCCTTCGCACAGGCTTTCGCCAACCAGTCGCGCGGCATTCTCGGCATGTTCAATATGTTCTCGGGCGGCGCCGTGGAGCGCATGGCGATCCTCGCGCTCGGCATCATGCCATACATTTCCGCTTCTATCGCCATCCAGCTCATGACTTCGGTAATACCGGCGCTCGAGCAGCTGAAGAAGGAAGGCGAACAGGGCCGAAAGGTCATCAACCAGTATACGCGCTACGGCACCGTCCTGCTCGCGACCTTGCAGGCCTACGGCATTGCAGTCGGGCTCGAAAGCGCGGAAGGAATCGTCGCCGATCCGGGCTGGTTCTTCCGTATTTCCGCCGTCATCACGCTGGTTGGCGGCACGATGTTCCTGATGTGGCTCGGCGAGCAGATCACCGCGCGCGGCATCGGCAACGGCATTTCGCTTATCATCTTCTCCGGCATCGTCGCCGGCCTGCCGTCCGCGATTGCCGGAACGCTGGAACTGGGCCGCACCGGCGCGCTCGCGACCGGCGTCATCATCGCGATCATCGTGGTCGCCGTCGTCGTCATCGCGGCTATCGTCTTCGTGGAACGCGCGCAGCGCCGTCTGTTGATCCAGTACCCGAAACGCCAGGTCGGCAACCGCATGTTCCAGGGCGACACGTCGCACCTGCCGCTGAAGCTCAACACGGCCGGCGTCATTCCGCCGATCTTCGCGTCCTCGCTGCTTCTGCTGCCAGCGACGTTGGCGGGTTTCTCCAACACATCGACTTTGCCCGATTGGGCGACGACGATTCTCGCGGCGCTCGGCCACGGCCAGCCGCTATACATGCTGTTCTATGCCGGCATGATTGTCTTTTTCGCCTTCTTCTACACGGCGATCGTCTTCAATCCACAGGACACGGCCGACAACCTGAAGAAGCATTCCGGCTTCATTCCGGGTATCCGTCCCGGCCAGCGCACGGCCGAATATCTCGACTACGTTCTGACGCGCATCACGGTAATCGGTGCCATCTACCTGGTGCTGGTGTGCATGTTACCCGAATTTCTAATAGCTTCGACCGGCGTGCCGTTCTATCTCGGCGGTACGTCGCTGCTCATCGTTGTGAGCGTGACCCTTGATACTGTCGCGCAGATCCAGGGCCATCTTATTGCCCATCAGTATGAAGGCCTGATCAAGAAATCGAAACTGCGCGGGGGGAAACGCGGGAGATGAGACTAATCCTTCTGGGACCGCCTGGCGCCGGCAAGGGCACGCAGGCGCAGCGACTTGTCGAAAAGCATGGCATACCGCAGCTTTCGACCGGCGACATGCTTCGCGCCGCTGTCAAGGCGGGAACCGAAGTCGGCCAGCGCGCCGAAGCGGTAATGAACGCCGGCAAGCTCGTCTCCGACGATATCGTCAATGCCATCGTATCGGAGCGGATCGACCAGGCGGATTGCGCCAATGGCTTTATCCTCGACGGCTATCCGCGCACGCTGGTGCAGGCGGATGCGGTTGGCGCCATGCTGGAGAGCAAGGGCATTGCGCTCGATGTCGTGATCGAACTGCAGGTGGACGACGAAGTGCTCGTCGACCGAATTTCGGGGCGGTACAGCTGCGCGAATTGCGGCACGGTCTATCACGACACGTCCAAGAAGCCGGCCCGGGACGGCGTCTGCGACAAGTGCGGCTCGACCGAGTTCAAGCGCCGATCCGACGACCAGGCCGACAAGGTCTGGACCCGGCTTCAGGCCTACTACAAGGAAACGTCGCCACTGATCGGCTACTATTACGCCAAGGGTCTCCTGAAGAGCGTGAACGGACTGCAGTCTATCGAGGAAGTCGCGGCGGCGATCGATGCCGTCCTGGCGGATGTGTGACGGTACTTCGCAAGGCATATCCAGTATTTGCGAGAAAATCACCCGATGCGCTGTTGACAGGTTCCGGACTCGGGACTATAGCGGCGCATCTTCCCTGAAAGAATGGATGAACGTGCCTTCT
>JBAQHA010000738.1:0-1883 GCA_049288075.1 Oricola sp. | reverse complement strand
GGAGCGCGTCGTCCTTGCTCCGGGGTTGGCGCTGTCGCGCATCGTCTACGGCATGTGGCGGATCGGCGACGACAGCGACACGTCGGCCGCCCATGTTCAGGCGAAGATCGAATCCTGTCTCGCGCAGGGCATCACCTCGCTCGACCTGGCCGATATTTATGGCGGATACGAGACCGAGGCCATTCTGGGACGGGCGCTTGCCGCCGCACCGGGCCTGCGCGACAAGCTCGAAATCATCACCAAATGCGACATTGTCGCGCCCGTCGGCCGCCATGCCTCGGCCCGTGTGAAGCACTACGATACCTCCGCCGCCCACATAGAGCGCTCCATCGACAGTTCGTTGCGGGAAATGGGCACAGACCGAATCGACCTGCTGCTCATTCACCGCCCAGACCCGCTGATTGATCCCGACGAGACCGGTCAGGCGCTCGACCACGCGGTTCGATCCGGCAAGGTCCGGGCAGTCGGCGTCTCCAATTTCCGCCCGCATGACTTCACGCTGCTGCAATCGTCAATGGAGACGCGGCTGACAACCAACCAGATCGAGCTGTCGGTGCTCGCCTATCAGGCCTTCACCAATGGCGATCTCGCCTTCCTGCAGGAGCGTCGCATCGCCCCGATGGCATGGTCACCGCTGGGCGGCGGGGACCTGTTCGCCGGCGCACACGCCGTGCTGGCGGCGAAACTGGAGGAGTTGGGCCGCTCCGGCGGCGCTGACGCTGCTGCCGCCGCCGTCGCATGGTTGTTGCACCATCCGGCGCGCATCGTTCCCGTGTTGGGCAGCAACAGGCTGGAGCGCATCGCCACCTTCGCCCAGGCGTTCGAGGTGCCGATGGACCGCCAGACCTGGTTCGAATTGTACACGTTGGCGCGTGGCGAGGAGGTGCCGTGACGTTCGATACCAAACCGGACAATGGCGATCCGGCCACCGGATCGTCCCTCCCGCCCCGCGCGCCGGCCCAGGATCCGCGCGACCTGCGCAAGGCGTTCGGCCGTTTCGCCACCGGCATCACCGTGGTGACCGCGGCCACGCCGGACGGTCCGCTCGGCATCACCGCCAACAGCTTTTCCTCCGTATCTCTGGAGCCCGCGATGGTTCTGTGGTCGATCGGCCGCCATTCGCGCCGTTTCGATGCCTTTGCCCGCGCCGATTTCCAGGCGATCCATGTGCTCGGCGAGGACCAAGCCGATCTTTGCCGGCGCTTCAGCCATACGGGAATCGATTTCACCGGCCTCGAAATTACGTACAACCGGCAACGCGTGCCTCTCCTGTCCGGAACTCTTGCCCGCTTCGAAGTCGAGATTGTCGACCGCATCGACGCCGGCGATCACGTCATCCAATTGGGGCGCGTTCAACGCCTGTCGCTGGCGGATGGCGAACCGCTTGTCTTCGCCGCCGGCCGCTACGGCCGGCTCGCCGGCGCGCCATCTTGATCCGGTCGCGCGTCCGCCGCCGGAGCGGTCGATTCGCGCAGCACCAGCCTGCAGGCCAGTTCGACGCGCCGCGCCGGCTGGTTCGCCATCGAAAGATCGTCAAGCAGCAGACTGAGCGCGGCGGCGCCGATTTCGCGCTTGGGAATATGCATGGTGCTGAGCGGCGGATTGCAGAACGCCGAGAGCGGCAGGTCGTCCATGCCAAGAACGGAGACGTCACGGGGCACCGCGAGGCCGGCGTTTTCGAGACCGCGGATCGCGCCATAGGCGAGACTGTCGCCCGCGGTGAGGATCGCGGTGAAATCGAGACCGCGCTCGCCGATCCGTCTGGCGATCGCAGCGCTGGCCAATTCCGGCAGCCAGTCCTCGACCTCGACGACGAGGTCGTCGATGTCGGGAACACCTGCGGCCGCGAGCACGTCGCGCCAGCCTTCGTAGCGCCGTTCGAT
>JBAQHA010000737.1:0-2195 GCA_049288075.1 Oricola sp. | reverse complement strand
CTGGTCGGTCACCCGTCCGCCGCGCTCCACCGCGCGCCGCGTCGCCCGCAGGATGCGCTCGTGCTCCTCGCCCGCCAGCGCCGGGTCCGACAGCCGGTTCAGGTTGCCGAGGATGATCGTCATGATGTTGGAGAAATCGTGCACGACGCCCGATGTCAGCGCGATCGCCGCTTCCATCCGCTTGGAATGGACGATCAGCTCCATCGCGCGTTTTTCCTCGGTGATGTCCAGCGACAGGATATGCGCGCCGGCCACCTCGCCGTCGGGTCCCAGTTCCGGCACCAGCTGGGTGCGCAGGTGGCGGCGGTTGCCGCTGGCGTCGCGCGGCCGGAAATCGACCGAACAGGCCCGCCCGTCGAGCGCCCCCTCGATGGCCGGCATCAGCACTTCCAGCACGTCCGGCTCGAACAGTTCCTCGACCCGCTTGCCCTGGAACTGCACGTCGTCGAGGCCGAGCATGTCGGCCAGCTTGTTGTTGGAGAAGCGGTAGACCATGTCGCGGTCGATATAGGCGATATGCGCCGGCACCGAGTGGGTGATCGTGCGCATCCGGCTTTCAGACTCCGCCAGCCGGCTGCTCACCTCCTCCAGCGCCCGGTTGGCGGCGTTCAGCTCGCGGTTGGTCGCCTCCAGCTGCTCGGAGCGCTCGAGCAGGCTGTGCGACAGCCGGTCGGCGCGCTCGCGCAGCAGCGCTTCCGTGTTCTTCTTCGAGGTGATGTCGGTATAGACCGCCACCCAGCCGCCATTGGCCAGCGCATGGCCTTCAACGCCGAGCACCATGCCGTTCGGGCGGACGCGCTCGAAATAGTGGTCCTCGAAGGCCTGCGCCCGCTCGACCCGCTCGCGCACCAGTTCATCGACGTCGCCGGGGCCGAAATCGCCCTGTTCGGCGAGAAAGCGGTTGATCGCCTCGAAGGTGGTGCCCGGCGCGCAATAGCTGTCCGGCAGGTCGTAGAGACGCAGGAACGTGCGGTTTCCGTGCACCAGCCGCAAGTCGGCGTCGAAGATGGTGATCCCCTGCTCCAGCAGGTTCAGGCCCGAGACGAGCCATTCCATCGTGCGCTCGGGCTGGCGCTGCGACGCCTTGCCGGCCTGCAGGCGCGTGCGGCGCAGGATTTCGGGCAGTTCGGTCTGGTCCGGGCTTTCCATGGCGCTGTGATACGCCAGTTCGGCCGGGCGCGACAAGGCGGCATGCCGCCGCCGCCCGGACGACGGGGGAAACGATCAGAAGCCGTCGGCCGCCTTCTGCAGCGGGACGAGGCTGCGCTTGTCGATGACATAGATCGCATAGAGCCGCTCGACCCTTCCGTCGGCGCGGAAGCGGAACGACCCCGTCGCGCCGCGGAAACCGGCGTCGGCGGTCAGCGTCTCGCGGGTCAGCGCCGCGGCGCCGCGCGACCGCACGATGCCGGCGGCGACTGCGACGAAATCGAAGGCATAGAGCGCGTTGATCGTCGGCGCCGTGCCGTATTTCTTCGTGTAGCGCGCCGCTACGATCTCCTGGTTGGCCTTGTCCAGCGCCGGCACGAGCGCGCCCTGCAATTCTGGCCGCGAGGCGAGCACGGAACTCCAGCCCATGTTGCCGACGATCCCCGGACCGCCCTGCGCGGCGGGCGCCAGCGACTTGACGATCTGCGCGATCTTCTGGTCGTTGCCGGCGAACGCGATGACGGTTGTGTCCTTCAGGTTCTTGCGCGCCTTCTGCGCGATCTGCGCCGATGTCTGCGACGCGCCGTAGGAAATGGCGTTGACCGTGGCGAAGCGCCCGATGGTCTGGGTCAGCGTCTGCACCGTGAGCTGCGACATCGTATCCGGCGTGAAGAGCAGCACCGCGCCCGGCTTCGCCGCGAGCGCGAAGCGCACGCCATAGACGAGGCTGTCGGTTTCCGACGGCAGGAAGGCGAAGCTTCCCGCGCCCCGGCGCGTGCCATCGGCGGCGAATGCGATCGTCGATGCGCCGGCCGGCGCGAAGGCGGCAAGCGAGGCGCTGTCGCCCACGATCGCCGCCAGCCTGGCGCCCGAGGCGGCGATGGCGTCGGACGCGCCCTTGGCCCGGCTGGCCGATCCGGCCGTGTCGTAGAATTCCAGCGAGATCTTGCCCGCGCCGAGATCGGCCAGCGCCATTTCGGCGCCCTGGCGGATTTCCCTGCCGATGGCCGCCTGCTCGCCGGACAGCGGCGCGGCGAGCGCGATCC
>JBAQHA010000736.1:0-1781 GCA_049288075.1 Oricola sp. | reverse complement strand
GGCCGCGCGTGCGCGCACTCCCGCCGTCGCCGGATCGATCAGGTCCGCGCGGATGATGTAGTCGCCGACCGGCAGATCGGTCCTGACCTCGACGAGGAAGCGCCCGTTCGGGCTGGCCGACGTATCGCCGAGAAGGATCTCGTTGGCATAGACGCGCACCTGGCTGCCGGCAGGCGCCGCGCCGGCGACGAAGACCGTGCCGTTGTCGATCTCGACCGCCTCGATACGGATTTCCGATGCGGGTTGCGCGGCAGGCGCGGCAGGCGCGGCGTCGCCGGCAGGCGCGGTGGCGACCTCGGTCTGGCCACCCTGTGCCTGTGCATCTGCCGGCGGCGCGGCCGGCTCCACCTCGGTTCCGGTCGCCGCCACCGTTTCGGCGGGCTGATCCGCCGGCGCCGCCTCCGGCTTCGGCGAGTTGATCAGCCGGGAGGGTTCCCCGGGCTCCTGGACGAGAGCCAGCAATTCGCCTTCACGACCCTTCTCCGGCACCGAGATGATCGCGGTCTGGGTCGACATGGCGACGACGCCGTCCTGCTCGGTAGAGCGCAGCACGAGTTCGTAGTCGCCCGGTGCGAGCGGATCGGTCAGGATCGCGACGAAATCGCCGTTCGCCCCGGCCGTCGCCTCGGCGATGCTGTCCGTTCCGGACAGAACCTCGACCATTGCGCCCGTGCCGGCGCGGCCCGCGATCAGGGTGGAGCCGTCCGGTTCGACGCGCACGACGTCGAAGGTCGGGATCGTGACCTCGCCGACAGTCGCCTGCTTCGTGCCTTCCTGCGGCTCGGCGGCGGGCTGGGCGTCGACGGCGGGCCGCGGGCCGGTCTCGGAAACCGTCGCCTCCGGCGCCTCCGTTTCGGCCTGTTCGGCCGGCTTTTCGGGCGTCGTGGCCGGTTGGGTATCGGCCGCCTTTTGCGCTTCGGTCACCTCCGGAGCCGGCCCCTTGCCGAGCCAGCCGTTGATGCGATCGGAGACGCCGGGAGCGTTCGCGATCGCGACCAGAGCGACCACGGCAACGAATACCCACGCCGCAATTGTGTTTTTCTTCATCTAGACCCACCCTTCCTGTCACATATCCTTAACACCGGCCGGTCCCGACGCTCAACAACCGTTGTCAAGTCCGTTATCGGGAAAGACGTCTTTTTCACACAAGCCTTGACGGAGTTCGCGGGCATGGCAAAAGAAGGCATGTTCACGAATCCCCTCTCCTCCGTTTGCGTCTATTGCGGCTCCTCACCGGGCAACGACCCGGAATACCTCGCCGCCGGCAGAACGCTGGGCCGCACGCTAGGCGACGCGGGACTGCGGCTCGTCTATGGCGGCGGCACGAAAGGGATCATGGGTGCGGTCGCCGACGGCGCGATGGAAGCCGGCGGCAAGGTGATGGGCATCATCCCGCGCTTCCTGATGAACAAGGAAGCGACCGAAACGGCGCTGCACCGGCTCGACGAGCTCATCGTCACCGAGGACATGCACCAGCGCAAGCATCGCATGTTCGAGGAGTCCGACGCCTTCGTGACGCTGCCGGGCGGCATCGGCACGCTGGAAGAGGTCATCGAGATCATGACCTGGGGCCAGCTCGGCCGCCACACCAAGCCGATCGTGCTGGCCAATATCAACGGCTTCTGGGACCCGCTGACGCTGCTGCTCGATCACATGCGCGACGCGGGCTTCATACACACCGGCCATCGCGTGCGGCCGCTGGTCGTCGACACGCCCGAAGAGATCGTGCCCGCCATCCTCGCCGCCCGCGAGCACGGCGAAGGCGACGCCGCAGTCATCGA
>JBAQHA010000735.1:0-5897 GCA_049288075.1 Oricola sp. | reverse complement strand
GGCTTGTGTCTTGCTTGTGGACGAGCAGCATATTCGACGTGTTGCCGAGGATGCGGTCGTTGGAAATCATCAACTGCGCCGAATGAGCGTCGCGCAGGTGCCGGCCGAGGCTGTAGGGCGTGCCGTTCTTGTAGCCCATGATGCCGCAGATCAGCATGCAGTGGTTGATGATGGTGAGGATCGTCTGCGACGAGGCGATCTTGACGTTGTTCATCGCCACCGCGAACGCCATCGCGGAGAGTTTTTCCTCGTCGGCCTGCGCCGTCTCGAACTGTTCGAGCGCGGCCCGGACGTTCGATTTGACCATCTGCAACAGCGTCGACACCTCCGCGAGGCGCAAGGCGCCCGGCGGCACGGTGCCCGGTTGCTTGCGGGCGGCGGCGCGCACGAAGGCCTGCGCCCGGTTCACCGCGTCTGCGGCGATGCCGTACCACACGGCGCTCCACAGGATATGCGAATTGGCGAGCATCGATTGCGCCGCGATCTCGGCGAAGGGCTTCGGCAGGATCTGTTCTGCCGGCGCTTCACCCTTGAACAGGAACCCGTCGGAGCAGGTACCGCGCATTCCGAGCGTGTCCCAGTCGTGGGTCTTTTCCAGCGTGTACTGGCCCTTCAGGAAAACGGTCATCACCTGGTCGGACGGCGCGGCGTCGCCATGGGCGCGCGAGGTGACCATGATCGCGTCGGCCTGCTCGCCATAGGAGATGACGGTGGCGTCCTTCTCCAGCCGGCAGGTGCCGCCGTCGACCGCGATGGCGCAGATCGAGTTGCGCAGGTTTCCGCCAATGCCGCCTTCGGTCGTCGCCGAACCGAGCAGCAGTTGTTCGGCCGCGATCCGGCGCATGAAATCCTCGTGCCATGGGGCGTCGGCGCCGTGCGAGACGAGGCTCGACGCCTTGATCTGGTGCATGGAAAAGGTCATCGCCGCCGCCGCGCAGGCCTGGCCGAGGATCGAGCAGACTTCCGCGATCTCGGCGGTCGATGCGCCTTCGCCGCCGAGCGCGGCCGGAATCTGGATGCCGAGCAGGCGCTCGGCCTTCATCGCGTCGACGGCTTCCCGGGGGAAGCGCCCCTTGGCGTCCACGTCGTCGGCATGTTTGCCGGCAATGGCCGCCACGCGGCGCGCGCGCTCGACGAGGCTCATCGCCTTGATCTCGGAAATCTTGTTCATCACGCCACCTGGCTGTCGGGGCACAGCGATCCGACGGCGGCGGTGATCGCCGCGACGGAGGCGAAGGTCTTGCGGTTCAACAGGTTCTCGGGAAACTCGATGTCGAATTCTTCCTCGATCGCCAGCATCAACTGGACCGATGCGAAGGAGGACAGGCCGGCCTCGTAGAGGTCCGCGTCGTCTGCCAGGTTTTCGACCGATACCGGAAGGCCGCCATGTTTGGCGAGCAGTTCTCGTATTGTGGATTTCATGCTTGAGCTTCCCCGATTTCGCGAACGAGCCTTTATATTGGCGCGTTTCTGCTGCTTCGGGGCATGTAGTAGGCGATTTTTTATAAGGTGTGCTTAAGGCACATGGTAAATTTCAGTTAACCGTGCGCTTATCGCGCCGGATACTGGACGCCGGCCCTATTCCCCGACGGAATTCTCCGCCTGCGCCACGCGTTTTTCGGCCAGCGCCTGGGTGATGATCTGCCAGGACGACGACAGGAACAGCGAGGCCATGATCGCGGCGACGATCAGGTCCGGCCAGCCGGTCGCCGTGCCCCAGACGCCGAGTGCGGCGATCATCACCGCCACATTGCCGATCGCGTCGTTGCGCGAGCACAGCCACACGGAGCGCACATTGGCGTCGCCGTCCTTGTAGGCCATCAGCAGCACGACGCTGGCGACATTGGCGGCAAGCGCGAGGAAGCCGACCGCTCCCATGACTTCGGCCCTCGGCACGCCGTCGAAAAAGATGTGCCATGCGGTCGTGCCGAGCACCCACAATCCCATTGCCAGCAGCGACACGCCCTTGAGCAGCGCGGCGTTCGTCCGCGTGGCGACCGACGCGCCGATCACCGCCATCGAGACGCCGTAGGTCGCGGCGTCGCCGAAGAAGTCGAGCGCGTCGGCCTGCAGCGCCTGCGATCCGGCCAACTGGCCGGCGGTCATCTCGACGATGAACATCGTCGCGTTGATGGCGATCACCGCCCACAGCCGGCGCTTGTAGTCCGCCGACATGCCGTCGAAGGCGACGTCATGGTCGTGGTGGTCATGTCCGCAGCAGGCGCCCATTTTGTCCGTCCTTGAATTGCCTCTTGATGAAGGTAATCTCTCTAGCCGCTATAGGTTCAAGAGGATTCGGAAAAATGTTGTCCATCGGCGACATGGCGCGGCTCTCGGGCGTGAAGGTCCCCACGATCCGCTATTACGAGCAGATGGGGCTGATCGACGCGCCGGAGCGCTCGACGGGCAACCAGCGCCGCTATTCGCGCCGCGAACTCGACCGGCTGACCTTCATCCGCCACGCCCGCGATCTCGGCCTGTCGCTCGACGCGATCCGCGAACTGGTCCGTCTCAGCGAACATCCGGAAATGCCCTGCGCCGAGGCGCA
This sequence comes from Oricola sp., assembly GCA_049288075.1. Taxonomy (GTDB): domain Bacteria; phylum Pseudomonadota; class Alphaproteobacteria; order Rhizobiales; family Rhizobiaceae; genus Oricola. The sequence goes on along the minus strand of JBAQHA010000735.1, from coordinate 3,349 downwards.
TGTCATCGCCACCGCCCACCTGTCGTCGATCCGCGAACGCATCGCACGGCTGAAGCGGCTGGAGACCGAACTGACCCGCATCGAGGCAGCCTGCCACGCCGACCATGTCGGAGAATGCAACATCATCCAGGTCCTCGCCGACCACGGCCTGTGCGAGAGCGAGCATTAGGGCTGGATGGTGAGCTTCCCGAACAGTATCGGCAGCGTCGAGGCGAGCAGCAGCGCGGCCATCGCGATATTGAAGACATGCGCCCGGCGCGGCGCATGCAGGAACCGGCTGAGCCAGACGCCGAACACGATCCAGAGCGTCGTGGAAACCAGGGCGGCGCCGGCCATGATCGCCGCGCCCGCGCCGACGATCGCGGAGCCGGTGCCTTCGGGCAAATAGGTCGCCGCCGCGCTTAGCGCCGCCGCCCAGGCCTTCGGATTGATCCACTGGAAGGCGACGCCGGTGCCGAAGCCGAGTATGTCGAGATCGTCGTGTTCGCGTTTCAGCGGTCCCGCTGTCGCGATCTTCCAGGCGAGCCACAGGAGGAAGGCCGCCGACAGCACCCGCAACGCGATCGCCAGCGCGGGCAGCGCCGCGAAAATCGCGCCGAGGCCGAGCCCGGTTGCGGCGAACATCACCGCCATGCCGGCGGCAATGCCGAAGGCGAGCGGAAGCGAGCGCCGCCTGCCGAAGCGCACGCCCGAAGTCAGCACCATCATGTTGTTCGGACCGGGAGTCGCCGCCATGATCAGGCAGAAGGCGGTATAGGAGAAAAACAGGTCGAGACCGTTCATGGCGGCGAATCCGTTTCGGGGAGCGGTGATCCTGCCGTCGTAAAGGCGAATGGTCCTGTCGAAAAGTGACACGGTGACAATTTCGGCCCGCCGCAACTGTCCCCATTGACGAAATCGCAAAAATATATCACGTTATATAACGTGTTATATATAAGGACCCGACCATGGTCAGGGACGTCACCCGCGAGTTCGGCTATCTCACGCTCGGCAGCCGCCTTAAGCGCATCGGCGAGCGACTGCAGGCGGAAACGGCGCAGTTCATGCAACAGGCCGGCGTCGACCTGCCGCCCTCGGTCTCGCCGCTTCTCTTCACCCTCTATTCCGACGGCCCGCTGACCATTGGCGATCTCGCGTCGGTCCTCGGCGTCTCCCAGCCCGGCGTCACCCGCTCGATCCGCCAGCTCGAGGCGGCGGGTCTCGTCGAGACGGCGCGCGAGGGCGGCGACCAGCGCCGCAAGCCGGTCGTGCTCACCGATACGGCCACGGCGATCGTCGAGCGCTCGCGGCGGGAGTTGTGGCCGCATGTCGAGGCTGCCGTGCGCGAGATGTGCGGCGCGGTCGAGGGTTCGTTTCTTGAGCAGCTCGATGCGATCGAGGATGCGCTCGACCGGATGCCGCTCGACCGCCGCGCCGCCGAAAAGCGGGCAATGGAACGTGAAGATGTCTGACACTATCCTCGACCGGCCGGTCTGGGGCGCGCTGACCACCGCCCAGTCCGATCTCGCCCTGGGGTCCGGCGGCGCCAGGCGCTTTCCGGCCGATATCTCGCCCTTCATCGTCGCGCGCGACGACTGCGACGAAAGCCTGGCCGGTATGGCGGACCTCGCTCGAGAAGGCGAGACCGTCGTCCTGCTGCAGCGCGAACCGAGCCCGCTGCCGCCTGGCTTCATGCAGGAAACCGAGGCGCCCGGCGTCCAGATGGTCGCCGTAAATCTCCGCTCGCCATCCGGTTCGCACGAGGTGATCCCGCTCGGCGACGCCGATGCGCCGGAAATGCTCGAACTGGCAACCATGACGAAACCCGGCCCGTTCCTCGCCAACACCCATCGCCTCGGCGGCTTCATCGGCATACGCCATGATGGACGGCTCGCCGCCATGGCCGGCGAAAGGCTGAAACCCGGAAATTTCTGCGAGATCAGCGCCGTGTGCACCCATCCCGATTTCCGGGGGCGCGGCTATGCCGGACTGCTGACGCAGATCGTGGCGGCGCGCATCGCCGGGCGCGGCCAGACGCCGTTCCTGCACACCTATGCGTCGAACGCGACGGCCATCCGCCTCTACGAGAAGCTCGGCTTCCGGCATCGCTGCGCCATGACGGTCCAGGTCATGAAACGCGCCTGATCCGGGCGTCAGTCCTTCAGGCTGCGCTCGAGGCAGGAGAGCCAGTTGTCGCGCGCGAGCTTCTGAAGCAGCGCGTCGTCATAGCCATGCGCGCGGAATTGTTCGAACAACGCCTGAACGCCGGTAACGTCGCCGATCGGCTTCGGCACCGTGCAGCCGTCGAAATCCGATCCCAGCCCGACATGGTCGTCGCCGAGATGCTCGATCAGGTGGTCCGTGTGCCGCAGCAGCATTTCCCAGCCCATCTCGGGCGAGTTCCTGCCGTCCTCGCGCAGATAGATCGTCGCGAAGTTCAGCCCGACCATTCCGCCGCTGTCGCGGATCGCCGCCAGTTGCCGGTCGGTCAGGTTGCGCGGCGAGGCGCAGAGCGCGTGCGCGTTGGAATGGGTGGCGACCAGCGGCGCGTCCGACAGTGCCGCCACGTCGTCGAAGCCGGCCTCGTTGAGGTGCGACAGGTCGATGATGATGCCGAGCTCGTTGCACAGCCGCACGAGGTCCTTGCCGGTCTCCGTCAGCCCCGGCCCGATGTCGGGCGTGCCGGGAAACCGCATCGGCACGCCGTTGCCGAAGATCGTCGGACGGCTCCACACCGGCCCGAGCGAACGCAGGCCCATCTCGAAAAACAGGTACAGTGCGTCGAGGTCAGGCCCGATCGATTCCGCGCCCTCCATGTGCATGACGCCGGCGATGATGCCCTTGTCGAAGGCTGTCCGGACCTGTGATGCCGTGCGGCACACCGCGAAATCGTCCGGCGCGGCGCGCGCCATCCAGTGCAGCAGTCCCGCCATGGTCATCGCGGTCGGCTGCGCGATCTCGTGCGCCATCAAAGGCGGCAACGGAATCTCGAACGGCGTGTTCTCGGTGATCGCGTTGAAGTCCGGCTGCTGCCCGCGCGCAACCGGCGGCACGAAGATCGCGAACAGCCCGCCCGCGAAGCCCGCCTGCTTCATCCGCGCGAGATCGAGATGGCCCTTGGTGTTCGGCCCGAGCCAGACGTCCCGCCGCGGCTCGGGGTTCATCATCAGGCGAAGCAGGAAATCGTTGTGGCCGTCGAAGAACGGGACTGGTTCTGTCATTGTTTCCGTTTGCCTGTCGGAGGAAGGTTCGTTCGCCGCTCTACCCGAACACGCTGGCGCCCTGGTCCGCGTGTCCCGCGACGCGGCGGAACATCTCGAACAATTCGCGCCCCGTGCCGTGGCCGTTCGAGCTCAGGTCTTCTGTGACC
>JBAQHA010000734.1:0-2232 GCA_049288075.1 Oricola sp. | reverse complement strand
TCAATCTCTGCCGCGATCACGAACTCTGCCTTTCGACGACGATCGGCAAGGCGACGTGATAAAGGGCGACGGCCAGCAGGGTGGCGACGGTGGCGATCGCACCGACCAGCCCCCAAGCGCCGAATTCCGGCAACGTCAGTCCGGCGAGGGAGGCCCGGCCCGCGTCGACCAACACCGAAAGCGGATTGTAGCGAATCAGGGCCGCCAGACTACCTTCCTCCGGCGCGACGAAGCCGACCGGCGTGACCAGCACCAGGAAGGAGATGAATAGAACCACCGCCATGCGCACATCGTTGAAGATCAGATTGAAGGGGACGAGCAGGATGCCGACCGCCATACCGAGAAGAATGGTGGCAAGGGCGATCAACGGGAAGTACAGGATCCCGCTGCCGGGCCAGACGCCGAAGACGGCCATGACGACCGGCAACATGCACAGTTTGATCGCCAGATCGAAGAGGACGAGCAGAGAAGCGGCGATCAACAAGGAATCACGGGGGAACTGTACCTTCGCCAGAATCGTTTTCGACGACTGCACGAGTTCGATCGGACTGACAACCGAGATCGAAAACAATTGCCACATCAGCGCCCCGTAAAAGGCGTAGACCGGATAGGAAATTTCCGTCACGCCGCTATTCAATAGCCTTGCGTTGCTCAGCAGAACGAAGGTGAGCGCCGTCGCGACGGTCGGCAGCAGCGCCCAGACGTACCCGAGCAGTGTCTGGCGGTACTTGGCCTGAATGTTCCGCTTCGCCAGAACGATGCCAAGCGGCCAGGCCATCTGGAGCTCCCGGTACCAACGGCGCAGCGCTTGCCCGGGATGGCGCATGGCGCTTTCCGAAGAATTCAATCTCTCTTCGAGAAACATAACCCGTCCTTCAGGCGCGGAGGCGTTTTAAGAGACAGCCGCACTTTGTGAGGCCGAAAAATCCGACAGCCGCGCGGCCTGGCGTCTTTGTAAAATTCGGCTCGCGGAGAACATCTCGAGCGAAGGAAATTTCGGTACGCTACCGCCCTCTGGGTGAAACTCCCGTTTCGCCCAGCATCAGCAACATACAGCTGCCTTGCCCCGCCGCTGGTGAACACCTTGCAGTCGCGACCGAGCCATGCCGAATCGGATTCGCCCCTGATTCCCAGCGTCGAGAGCACCCTTTTTTGACAGATCCGGTTACGAAGGCCAAGTGCGTTGATTCAAGCCGGAAAAGAGCCGGGCTCAGAGCGCCAAGACCTCAGGCCCAACATGGCGTCGCCGGCGTGGATAGGACAGACCGGACAACCCGGCCCACCCCCGACCCTCAGCGCAGCCATTTGAAACGAATGGTGAATTTTTTCCTAGATAAGAATTTCGCCAGGCTTGCGGTCTGCTGGCCCCTCCGGCACACCCGTCATTCTCCGCTGGGGCCCTGCGCTGGCGCTTTCCGGCCGGCCGCGGCACCGGACGCCACTACGGCGGCGACATCCGAAGCGTCGAAGTCGCGGACTTCATCCGGAAAATAGCCGAAGGCATTGAAGACGGGGCTTTCCTGAAGAATGGACTTCATCAGGGCCTGTTCTTCGTCAGAGTAGTCAGCATAGCGGCTCTTCCGGAAGGCCCCGCGTGTCTTCATCGACGCCACATCGCCTTTCTTACCGGCTGTAAGCCACGACACCGCGTAGCGGCCACTTTCCTCCGCTTCCCTCATTTTCCCGAATCCGGCCGCCTCGGCAATCCGCTTGAGGAAAGCTCCATCCTGGGGGCACTGCGAGAACTCGAGGATCCGCCCCAGGACGCCAACAGTATCGGCCAGCAGGTCTTCGTAGCGAACGATCATAAACGGAACGCCCGATGCCTGAAGGGCGTGCAGATAGAAGGTCAGATACCCCTGATAGCGACGGACGCCGACTTCCGGATTCTCGATGAACTTCTTGAGACTGTTTTTCTCATCCAGGCGGATCCCAAAAAACTGCTTGTACTTCAAGTGTGCGTAGAAGGAAGCGGCAACCTTCACCGGATCCCGCACCAGGAGAACGATGCCGGCAGGCGGGTTATAGTACAAGCGCGTGTAATGGTAGCTCTCCAGATCCTCATGGGCGGAAAGGCCGTGTACGAAATAGAACCTCGGCTCCTTGCGACGCTGATCGGGTATCGAATGGATATAGCGTTCCACGGGCAGGCCGCTCATGGCGCTCTGGGCATGACACAGCATGAACCTCAGCCATGACCTTCCCGACTTGGGATAGGAAACGATCGTGTAG
>JBAQHA010000733.1:0-8871 GCA_049288075.1 Oricola sp. | reverse complement strand
GCGCGCGCGACCTGTCAGACGCGCTCCGGCGGCGCTGCCTCTATAACTATGTCGACTACCCTGACCGGCGCACCGAGATGGCGATCCTTGCCAAACGATGCCCGGCGCTCGAGGACCGCCTGGCCGAGCAGATCGTCGGTTTCGTGCAGGCGCTGCGCAAGGAAGAGCTCGAAAAGAAGCCGGGCATCGCCGAGATGCTCGACTGGGCGGCGGCGCTCGCCGGCCTCGGCGTCAACGACCTCGCCGCCGATCCTGCACAGACGCAGGCGACGCTGGTCTGTCTCCTGAAGACCGAGCGCGACCGCGCGGCGGTGCCGAAGGAGGTGCAGCAGCGCCTCGTCGGAAAGGCCGCATGATGCAGGTCACCCGCTTTGCCGAACGCGACAACGGCCCCGCCGACAGGATGGCCGGCTTCATGACGCATCTGCGTCTCAACGGCGTCCCGGCCGGGCTGAACGAGACCGAGACCGCGCTGGCCGCGCTATGCGCCATCGATGCCGGCGACATCGACGAGGTGCGCCTGGCGCTGAGGGCAATCTGCGCGGGCGACGCCGACCAGAATTCCCGTTTCGACGACCTGTTCGACGCCTACTGGCGCAACCGCGGACGCAGGCGGGACGGCGCGGCCGTCGTCAACTCGGCGCGCAACGCGCAAGCGATGAGCGGCAGCAATTACCGCCTCGCGGCGGGCGAGGCGGGCGAGGATGGCGAGGCGGACACGCCGGACGACGAGGCCGAGGGATCGGCGGCCGGCGCGGGCACAGGGCGGCTCGTCGCCTCGCGGATCAGCACCATCGAGAAAACCGACCTGCGCAAGCTGATGACGCCGGAAGATCTGGAACGCGCGGAATTGATCGCTGAACGCCTCGCGAAAAGCATCCGCGATCGGCGTTCGCGCCGCCGCAAGGCCGCCATGCGCGGCGCCGCGCTCGACATGCGCAAGATCCTGCGCCGCAGCGTCAGTCGCGGCGGCGAGCCCATCGACCTGTTCCGCAAGACGCGGCCAGACCGGCCGGCGCGCATCGTCGCGCTGCTCGATGTCTCCGGTTCGATGACGGTCTACGCCCGCGTGTTCCTCGCCTTCCTCAAGGGGCTGGTCTCCGCCGACCAGGCGACCGACGCCTACCTGTTCCACACCCGGCTCGTGCGCATTTCCGACGCGCTGCGGGATTCCGACACATTGCGGGCCGTCAACCGCCTGTCGATCATGGCGCAGGGTTTCGGCGGCGGCACGAGGATCGGCGCCAACCTGAAAGAGTTCAACGCGCAATACGCGGCGCAATCCGTGAATGGGCGAACCGTCGTCATCATCCTCTCCGACGGCTACGACACCGACCCGCCCGAGATGCTCGCCGACGCGCTGGCGCGGCTGAAGCGGCGCGGCGCGCGCATCGTCTGGCTCAATCCGCTCAAAGGCTGGGCCGGCTACGAACCGGTGGCGCGCGGCATGGCCGCGGCATTGCCCTTTCTCGACCATTTCGAGGCAGCCAACACGCTCGCCGATCTCGCGGCGCTCGAGCCTTGGCTCAACAGGATCTGATGGAGGCCGTCATGGATCAGAAATCCGACATTCTGGAACAGGCAGCCGGGCTTCGTAACGCCGGCGAGGCTTTCGTGCTGGCGACGGTCGTGCGCACGGTGGCGGCGACGGCGGCGAAGGCCGGCGCAAAGGCGATCATCCGCGCCGACGGCACGATCATGGAAGGTTGGATCGGCGGCGGCTGCGCACGCGGCGCGGTGCTGAAGGCGGCCAAGGACGCGATGGCGGACGGCCAACCGCGTTTCGTCTCGGTGCAGCCGGAGGACATGCTGATGGAACACGGCGTCTCGGCTGGAACGGAAAAGGAAGGCGTGCGGTTTGCGCGCAACATGTGCCCGTCGAAGGGCACGATGGACGTTTTCATCGAGCCGGTACTGCCCGCGCCGCGGATCGTCATCCTCGGATCGAGCCCGGTCGCCGTAGCTTTGGCGGAGATTGCGCCGCGCTTCGGCTTCCATGTCACCGTCTGCGCGCCGGCGGAGGATCAGGCCGCCTTCGCGGCGGTGGATGCGCGCATCGAAGGTTTCATGCTGGAAGCGGCGGAGGCGCGCGACAAGTTCATCGTCGTCTCGACGCAGGGGCGCGGCGACGAAGCGGGATTGAGCGCGGCGCTGTCGGCGCCGTCCGCCCATGTCGCCTTCGTCGGCAGCAGGGCCAAGGCGGCCGCGATCTCGACGAAACTCCAGGAAAAGGGCGTCGACGAAACGCGACTTGCGGCGCTGAAGGCCCCGGCGGGCCTCGATATCGGCGCAATCACGCCGGACGAAATCGCGCTGTCGATCCTGACCGAGATCGTACAGATCAGGCGCAGCCATCAGCGCGAGGCGGCGGGGGCGGCACCATGAGCACCGCGATCCGCCGCCTGCACACCATGCTCGCGGCCCTTTTCGCGCCGTCTCCCGGCGCGACGGGCTTGCCGGAAGCGGCGAAACAGGAACTGGCAGTCAAGGCCATGCTGATCGGACGATCATGTTGCGGATAAACGAGGACAATTATCCATGGAAATGAATGACGAAATCCGGATCGAGGCGCCGCGTGCGCGTGTCTATGACGCGCTCAACGACCCGACGATCCTGAAGGAATGCATCCCCGGCTGCGAGGAACTGATCCGGCATTCCGACAGCGAGTTGGAGGCAAAGGTGGTGCTGAAGGTCGGGCCGGTGAAGGCGAAATTCGGCGGCAACGTCACGCTCGACAATGCACAGGCGCCGCACCGCTTTTCGCTGACCGGCGAAGGCAGCGGCGGCGTCGCCGGTTTCGCCAAGGGCGGCGCCGACGTCGAACTGGTCGAGGACGGCGACGCGACCATCCTGCGCTACACGGCCAAGGTCGATATCGGCGGCAAGATCGCCCAACTCGGCAGCCGCTTGATCGTTTCGACGTCGCAGCGGCTGGCCGGAGCCTTCTTCGAGAAATTCAGGAAGGTGGTCGAAGGTGACGTCGCCGCGCCGCTCGTCGCGGAAACCGTGGTCCCGATGGGCCAGAGACCGGTCATGCACTAACAATCAAATTGGACCACTCAGGTGGGGCTCTTCAGTGGAACTTATCAATACACTGGAGCAGGAGAACGCGCAGGGTCGATCGGGCCAGATCTTCAACAGGCTCGCACATTCCAATTTCGTCAATCTCGATGGACTCGGATATCTGCCGTTCAGCGCATCCGGCGTTTCCTGATCGAGTATTTCCGCGAGGCGCAGAAGTCGATCTGGGACATCGACGGCATGTGCACCAAATCGCGCCATTTTCCGGGCGTGCACTACGCCGGCCTGATTCATCCGGGTTTGATCGGCCGCCTGCCCGACCGCAAGATGCTCGACGTGTGGAACACGCGCGAAAAGGCGTTGTTCGTGCTGCTCGGGCAAGGGCAAGTCGAAGGCGGTCTACCGGGCCGACGGATCGAAGATTTTTCCGTCTGCCCGTCCCTGGCGGATCAGCCACTGAAAGCCACCTACCTTCGACTGGGAGGGATTCGAGCGGCATGTCTTGCGGGCGGGAAAGGTCATCCTTTCTCGCCCGACGCCTCTGCCACGCAGTCGCTTAGCCGCCGTCGGGCGCGACGTTCACCGCCGTTCCCCATTCATCGCATTTGGCGCGCAACGCTTCGGTGATCGGCTTGTCCGTGAAAAAGGCATCGACCTCGGCCAGCGAAGCGATGCGGCCGGGCGCCGTGCGCTGGAACTTGGAGTGGTCGGCGACCAGGAAGGTCTTGCGCGCCTGCTTGATGATCGACTTCGAGACATTGACCTCCTGAATGTCGAAATCCAGCAGGTCGCCGTCCTGATCGAGCGCCGAACACCCGACGATCGCAAGGTCGAACTTGAACTGCAGGATCGTCTGCGTCGCGAGATCGCCGACCAGACCGCCATCGGACCGCCTGAGCGTTCCGCCGGTGACGATGACCTGGCAGTCCGGATTGACCGCCAGAATGTTAGCAACGTTGATGTTGTTGGTCACGACCAGGAGATTGCGGTGATGCACCAGTTGCCGGGCCACGGCCTCGGTGCTTGTGCCGATATTGAGGAACACGGACGTGTCCTCGGGAATCTGTGCCGCGCAGGCCTTCGCGATGCGCGCCTTTTCCGGTTCGTGCAGGCTGCGCCGGTCCTCGTAGCCGATATTGTTCGTGCCCGACGGCAACATCGCGCCGCCATGCACGCGCTCGAGCCGGCCCGTGTCGGCGAGTTCGCTGAGATCGCGCCGGATGGTTTGCTGCGTGACGGCGAAATATTCAGCCAGCCCGTCAACGGTTACACGCCCGTCGCGACGGGCGATCTCGAGGATTTCGTTATGACGGAAACTCTGGGACATACGAGGCCCATACCGCATCACTTGACCGGCGGCAATTTTCGATTTTGTGCGATAATTGTCAATTCATGCCAAAAATAGAATATTTTTGACGCTTTAACCGATTCAATCAGTCATGTTGCAGGTGCGAAATGGCTTACCGTACACAGCTGCAGGGAGAAATAAAACAATCTTTTCAAGGAGTACGCTTAAAACGAACATTATCGAAAATTGTGTCTTTTCATTTTTGTTTGTTTCGCCTAGGTTTCCTAGCGGCAGCTGAATGGTCAGGGAGGGCCGAGTGCCGCAGTCGCTGGAAGGTAGCCCCCATTACGATCTCATAATCATCGGTGGCGGCATCAATGGTTGCGGCATCGCGCGCGATGCCGCCGGCCGTGGCCTGTCCGTCGTCGTGGCTGAAATGAATGACCTTGCTTCCGCGACATCCTCGGCCTCCACCAAATTGTTTCACGGCGGCCTGCGTTATCTTGAGTATTTCGAGATCCGACTGGTGCGCGAGGCGCTCGTCGAGCGCGAGGTCCTGCTACGCGCAATGCCTCACATCAGTTGGCCCATGCGCTTCGTCTTGCCTTACCACGACGCAATGCGCTTCGACACTGAAACGCCCGCGTCGAAGGTTCTCAACGCAGTCATGCCCTGGATGAAAGGGCGCCGTCCGGCATGGATGATCCGCCTCGGCCTGTTCCTCTACGATCATCTCGGTGGCCGCGATATTCTGCCCGGCACCTCGACGCTCGATCTTTCGACTGCGCCGGAAGGCGAGCCGCTCAAAAGCGAGTTCCACAAGGCCTATGAATATTCCGATTGCTGGGTGGAGGACTCGCGCCTCGTCGTCCTGAATGCACGCGATGCGCAGGCCCGTGGAGCCAGGATCCTCGTGCGCACGAAGGTCGTTTCGGCGGAGCGGGCGAAGGACCACTGGAATGCGACGGTGGAGGATACCGAAACCGGAACGCGGAGCGTCGTTCAGGCACGAGTTCTGGTGAATGCCGGCGGCCCATGGGTCGGCGATATCATTCGCACCAAAGCGCGGCTCGACTTGAAAGAAGGCGTTCGCCTCGTTCGCGGCAGCCATATCGTCACGCGCAAGCTCTACGACCACGACAAGTGCTATTTCCTCCAGGGCGCCGACGGGCGGATCATTTTCACGATCCCCTACGAGACGGATTTCACCCTGATCGGCACAACGGATCAGGATCACCCCGATCCCGACATCAAGCCGGAATGCACGCTGGAGGAACAGGAATATCTCTGCGCCTTCGCCTCGGCCTACTTCAAGCGCCCGGTCACCCGGGACGATATAGTGTGGACCTATTCGGGCGTCCGTCCACTCTACGACGATGGCGCGACCTCGGCCACGGCGGCAACCCGCGACTATACGTTGAAGGTCGACGGCGCGGGCGGCGCGCCGATCCTCAACGTCTTCGGCGGCAAGATCACGACCTATCGGAGGCTCGCCGAAAGCGCCGTCGCGAAGATCTCGCCCTGGTTCCCGGGCCTGGCGTCCGCCTGGACAGCCGGCGTACCCCTGCCGGGTGGCGATTTCCCGGTCGACGGCGTTGGCAAGCTGAAAGAGAAGCTGGCGGGTTCCTATCCCTTCCTGGACAGCTACCACGTCAAGCGACTCGTGCGGGCCTACGGCACCGAGGCCTTCGATGTTCTGGGCGATGCCCGCGGAATTCACGATCTGGGGCAGTCCTTCGGCGGCACCCTGACCGAACGCGAAGCCGCGTGGCTCATGGACCGGGAGTTCGCCCGCACGGCCGAAGACGTCGTATGGCGCCGCAGCAAGCTCGGCCTGCGCATGAGCGCTGGCGAAATCAGCAACCTCGACAACTGGATGCAGCGACGCCGCGCGAGCGGCGCGTCCGCTGCCGCGGAATAGGTCGGGGAGGAGAGGAAGAATGGCATTGGTTCTCGACGGGGTATCGAAGGCAGTGGGTGCGCAGAAGCACATACATCCCACCACCCTTGAATTGCGCAACGGCACGATGAATGTGTTGCTGGGCCCCACCCTGTCCGGCAAGACCTCGCTCATGCGCCTGATGGCGGGACTCGACAAGCCATCGAGCGGCCGAATCCTGTGGAACGGCGAGGACGTGACCGGCATACGCGTCCAGGACCGCAAGGTCGCCATGGTCTACCAGCAGTTCATCAATTATCCGTCCATGACGGTATACGAGAATATCGCCAGCCCGCTACGGCTGATGGGCAAGAGCGCGGCCGAAATCGACGCGGCGGTCGCGGCGACCGCCGACTTGTTGAAGCTCACGCCGATGCTCAAGCGCAAGCCGCTGGAACTGTCCGGAGGTCAACAGCAGCGTTGCGCCCTCGCCCGCGCGCTGGTGAAAAACGCCGGACTTGTGCTGCTTGACGAGCCGCTCGCCAATCTCGACTACAAGCTGCGCGAGGAACTGCGGGTCGAGATCCCGAAAATCTTCGAGGAGTCCGGCGCGATCTTCGTTTACGCCACGACAGAGCCGGAGGAAGCGCTCCTGCTGGGCGGCAACACGGCGACGCTTTGGAAAGGCCGCATCACCCAGTTCGGGCAGACGCCCGAGGTCTATCGCAGGCCGGTGGACGCCACCACGGCGCGCGTCTTCTCCGATCCTCCGATGAACTTTCTGAGCATCTCGAAAACCGGCAACAAGCTTCTTTTCGGCGATGGCCAGTCAGTGGCCGCAGCCGGAAAGCTGCGCGAACTCGCCGACGGCCGCTACGTCGCGGGCTTCCGCCCGAACCATGTGGAAGTGATCCGTCACACCGCCGATGCGATGAAATTCAGCGCCTTGCTCAATGTCACCGAAATCACCGGATCGGAGACCTTCATCCATCTGACGCATCACGGCGAGAAATGGGTCGGGCTGATCCACGGCGTGCACGACCTGGAACTCGGTGTGCCGATCGACGTCTATCTCGATCCGTCCCACGTCTACATCTTCGCCGAAGACGGCCAGTTGGTCGTCCCCGCCGCCTACGCGATGGCGGCTTGAGGGAGAGAGTCATGGCCGGGATAACCCTCGACAATCTGGCGCATTCCTACCTGCCGAAACCGAAGGGCGAAGACGATTATGCGCTCAAGGAACTGAACCACGAATGGACCGACGGCGAGGCCTATGCGCTGCTCGGCTCGTCGGGCTGCGGCAAGACCACGCTGCTCAACATCATCTCCGGCCTGCTGAGACCCAGTCAGGGCCGCGTTCTGTTCAATGGCCGCGACGTAACCGACGCGCCCACGGCCGAGCGCAACATCGCCCAGGTGTTCCAGTTTCCCGTGGTCTACGACACCATGACCGTACGCCAGAACCTCGCCTTTCCGCTGAAGAACCGCGGTTCGGACGCCGCATACATCGCGACTCGCGTGCAGACGATCGCGCACATGATCGGCATGGAGGACGAACTCGACCGCAAGGCGCGCGGTCTGACTGCGGACGCCAAGCAGAAGATATCGCTCGGACGCGGCATGGTGCGCGAGGATGTCAACGCGCTCCTCTTCGACGAGCCGCTGACAGTGATCGACCCTCACATGAAATGGGAGCTGCGCACGCAGCTCAAGTCACTGCACCGCCAGTTCGGCCACACCATGATCTACGTCACACACGACCAGACCGAGGCGCTGACTTTCGCCGACAAGGTGGTCGTCATGTTCGACGGCCGGGTCGTGCAGATCGGCACGCCGCAAGAGTTGTTCGAAAAGCCGGAACACACATTCGTCGGCTACTTCATCGGCTCGCCCGGCATGAACATCATCCCGGCGCGGATCGAGGGCAACCGGGCGCATGTCAACGGTTCGCTGATCCCGCTCTCGCGCAACTACGGCAAGCTCGATGGCGAGGTCGTGATCGGCGTGCGGCCGGAATACGTGAAGCTGTCCGACAACGACGGCCTGCCGGTGCGCATCCGCCGCGTCGAGGATGTCGGCCGCCACAAGATCGTGCGGGCCGAGTTCTTCGGCAACGACATCAACATTATCGCAAGAGAGGGCGAACCCGTCGGCGCCGACATGACCCGCGTCACCTTCGATCCGGTGCGGGTCAATGTCTACGCCAACGAGTGGCGCGTGACGGGGGAGGCCGCGTGATGGAGAAGACCGTCAATCAGAAGGCCTGGTTCCTGGTCCTGCCGGTTCTCGTGCTGGTCGCCTTCTCCGCCGTCGTCCCACTGATGACCGTGGTGAACTATTCGGTGCAGGACACGTTCGGCAACAACCAGTTCTTCTGGGCCGGCCTCGAATGGTTCGACGAGATGCTGCATTCGGAGCGCATGTGGAACGCGCTCGGCCGCCAGTTGCTGTTTTCCGCGGTCATCCTGGCGATCGAGGTTCCGCTTGGCATCCTTGTGGCGCTCAGCATGCCGAAGCGCGGCTTCTGGGCATCGGTCTGCCTGGTGCTGATGGCGTTGCCGCTGCTGATCCCGTGGAACGTGGTCGGCACGATCTGGCAGATCTTCGGACGCGTCGACATCGGCCTGCTCGGCTACACGCTGGAAACCCTCGGCATTCCCTACAATTACACTCAGCATCTCAT
>JBAQHA010000732.1:0-4502 GCA_049288075.1 Oricola sp. | reverse complement strand
GCAATCTGATCGCCGCCTGGACCGCAATCGAAAGGCCCGCCTTGCGCGGGCTTTTCCTTTTCTAGACCGGAATGCCGGAGAACTTGCCGACCAGCTCGGCGATGTTGCGGGCGGCGAACTTCTCCAGCAGGCGCGCGCGATACAGTTCGACGGTGCGGTAGGAAAGGCTCAGCTCGATCCCGATTTCCTTCGAGGTCATGCCCTGGCAGGTCAGCATTGCCACTTCGCGTTCGCGCGCAGAGAGCGACACGACGGGCCGCGCTTCCGACAGGTCGGAGAAGGACCACACGGCGAGGCGGAACGGTTCGGACGGCGTCAGCGACTGACCGCGCACCCTGCACCAGAACAGTTCGCCGGTGAGGCGGCGCATAATGCGTTCATCGTCATAGCGACCGGTCTCGCGCATGACCGCCAGTCCGCGCTCGCCGATGCGCTCGAAGTCCTCTCGCGACGGATAGAGCCAATCGAGCGACCGATCGACGAAGGCGTCCTCATCGCCGGCAAATGTTTCGCAGAAGCGGGCATTGCAGCGCCGAACGACCCGGTCCTCGGTCACGGCGAGGCCGACTGGCGCATGGCGAAAGGCGAGTTCATCCGAAATCATCGGCTCTTCCTGCCGCATTCCCGACGCAAGTCCAAGAGGCACGTATTTCTACCGAGTTGATCGGCGGTTCGGGTAGTGCTTTTGTCACGCGCAAAAAGGAGGAGACCGGCATGGTCCATATCGTTGGCTGGGGACACACCCCGTTCGGCAAACTCAGCGCGCTGTCGCTGGAAGACATGATCCGCGAGGCCGGCAGCGAAGCGCTGGCGCATGCAGGCGTCGCGGCCGAAGATATCGACGGCATCTGGGTCGGCCATTTCAATGGCGGCATGGTGCCGGACGGCTTCCCGGCTTCGCTGGCACTTTCGATCGACCCTGCACTGCGCTTCTGCCCGGCGACACGGCTGGAAAATGCCTGCGCCTCCGGTTCTGCAGCCGTGTTTGCGGCGCGCAACGCCATCCTCGCCGGCGAGGCGCGGATCGCGCTGGTGATCGGCGTGGAGAAGATGACGCATCTGCCGACGGCGGACGTCGCCACGGCGCTCGGTCACGCGTCCTACCAGAAGGAGGAGGCCGGCCTCTCCTTCCCGCAGGTGTTCGCGCTGTTCGCCAAAGCCTATTTCGAGCGCTACGGCGACGCATCCGAGGCGCTGGCGATGATCGCGTCGAAGAACCACACGAATGGCGCCAAGAACCCACTGGCACAGTTGCAGAAACCGCTCGACGTCGAGTTCTGCATGACCGAGAGCGAGCGCAACCCGATGATCGCGGCGCCGCTCAAGAAGACGGACTGCTCGCTCGTATCCGACGGCGCGGCGGCGATCGTGATGGTCGCTGACGATCTCGTCGCCTCGATGCCGCGCGCGGTGAAGATGCGCGCCGCCGAACAGGTCAACGATTTCCTGCCGATGTCGGCGCGCGACCCGATCGCCTTCGAGGGACCGCGCGAGGCGATCCGCCGCGGCATGCGCGCTGCGGGCGTCGACCTGAAGGATATCGATCTCGCCGAGGTGCATGACTGCTTCACCATCGCCGAACTGCTGATCTACGAGGCGATGGGGCTGGCCGGCCCCGGCCAGGGCATCAAGGCGCTGAAGGACGGCACGGTCTATCCGGGCGGCGCGTTGCCGGTGAACCTGTCGGGCGGGCTGAAGGCCAAGGGCCATCCGGTCGGCGCGACCGGTGTGTCGATGCATGTGATGGTGTCGCGCCAGGTGACGGGCGACGCCGGCGAAATGCAGACACCGGGCGCCGAAACCGGCCTCGTCTTCAACATGGGCGGATCGGGCGTCGCCAACTACTGCTCGATCCTGGAAGCGGTCAAAGCCTGATGAATCTCGCGCTCTGGCTGGAGCGGACGGCCGCCGTTTCAGGCGCCCGCCCCGCCCTGCTGCATGGCGAACGGATCGTCGCGGACTACGCGACGTTCCATGCCCGCGCGGCGGCGCTTGCCGCCGCTCTCGGCCGCGACGGCGTCCGGTCCGGCGACCGGGTGGCGCTGTTCATGAAGAACTGCCCCGATTATCTTGTCGCCCTTTACGGCATCTGGATCGCCGGAGCCGCGGCGGTGCCGATCAATGCCAAGCTGCACGCCAGGGAGGCCGCCTTCATTATCGAGAACGCCGAGGCGGCGCTGGGCTTCCTGACGCCCGATCTCGGCCCGGCGCTGGCGGAGGCGACCGGCGCCATGCTGATCGACGTCACGTCGGAGCGCTTTGCGGCGATGACCTCCGGCGAAGGACGCAGGTCGGAATGCAAGGAGCCTGGCGATCTCGCCTGGCTGTTCTACACGTCGGGCACGACGGGCCGGCCAAAGGGAGTGCGCATCACCCACGGCATGCTGATGGCCACGTCTCTCGCCTACCCGGTCGATGTCGACACGGTTTCGGCCGACGACGCCGCGCTCTATGCCGCGCCGATGAGCCACGGCGCCGGCATCTACGCGCCAGTGCATGTGCTGAAGGGCGCGCGGCATCTGTGTCCGTTGTCCGGCGGCTTCGACGCCGACGAGGTGCTCGACCTTTCCGAGCGCGTGGGACCGACCTCGATGTTCATGGCGCCGACCATGGTGCGCCGGCTGACCGACCGGGCCAGGGCCGCCGGCCGACGCGGCGACGGCATCCGCACAATCGTCTATGGCGGCGGGCCGATGTATCGCGCCGATATCGAGGAGGCGGTCGACTGGTTCGGGCCGAAATTCGTGCAGATCTACGGCCAGGGCGAATGCCCGATGGCGATCTCGGCGCTGTCGCGGGACGACGTCGCCGACCGGAGCCATCCGCGCTGGCGCGAAAGGCTGATGTCGGTCGGCCGGGCGCAGTCTGTCGTCGAAATCCGTATCGTCGACGCGGAAAGCAATGCGCTACCGGCGGGCGAGATCGGGGAGATCATGGTCAAGGGGCTGCCGGTTATGCCGGGCTACTGGCAGAACCCGGAGGCGAGCGCGCAGTCGCTGCGCGACGGCTGGCTGATGACCGGGGACATAGGCACGCTCGACGCCGACGGCTACCTGACGCTGCAGGACCGTTCGAAGGACGTGATCATCTCCGGCGGAACCAACATCTATCCGCGCGAGGTGGAGGAAGCGCTGCTGACGCATGGCTCCGTGCACGAGGTCTCGGTCGTCGGCCGGCCTTCCGTCGAATGGGGCGAGGACGTCGTCGCCTTCGTCGTGCCGAAACCGGGTGCGACGCTCGACCCGGCGTCGCTCGATGCGCATTGCCTGGACCAGATCGCCCGGTTCAAGCGGCCGAAGGCCTATTTCGCATTGGCCGAACTGCCAAAGAACAATTACGGCAAGGTGCTGAAGACCGAGCTGCGCAAACGACTGGAGACAACGACATGACCGACCTGAAGGGCAAGACAGCGCTGGTGACCGGTTCCGTGCAGGGCATCGGGCTGGCGATCGCCGAGGCGCTTGCCGCCGCCGGCGCGCGCATCGCCGTGCACGGGATCGCCGGCGACGCGCAGATCCACGAGGTCTGCACCAGGTTGAAGCATATCGGCGCGGCGGACGCGCAGTTCTTCGACGGCGACCTGCGCGGACCGGATCAGATCGAGCGGATGATGCAGGCCGTCGCCGCATGGGGCGGGGCCGACATCCTGGTCAACAATGCCGGCATCCAGCACACGGCGCCGCTCAAGGACATGCCGCGCGACACATGGGACGCAATCCTCGCAATCAACCTGTCGGCGGCGTTCCACACGATGAAGGCGGCGATGCCGGCGATGGCGGAGCGTGGCTATGGCCGCGTCATCAACATCGCCTCGGTACACGGGTTGGTCGCCTCGAAGGACAAGGCGCCCTATGTGGCGGCGAAGTTCGGTCTCGTCGGCCTGTCGAAGGTTGCGGCGCTGGAATACGCGGCGGCAGGAGATCGCACGAAGGGCGGCGTGACCGTCAACTGCATCTGCCCCGGCTGGACCGAGACGGCGATCATCGAGCCGCAAATCCGATCCCGCGCCGATGCGCATGGCGGCAACCGGGACGCCGGCATCGCCGAGTTGCTGCAGGAAAAGCAGCCGTCTCTGCGCATGTCGGACCCGTCGGAAATCGGCGCACTGGCACTGTGGCTGTGCAACACGGTCGCCCATAACATTACCGGAACCTCGATCCCGATCGACGGCTGCTGGACGGCGCAGTAGGCGCGTCAGGCCGTCTCGTTGCGCTTGACGAGCGCTGCCAGCAATTTTGGCTGCAACAGCTTCACCCGGCCGCGGCCGCTCTCTATCCAGCGGCGGCCGGAGAACTCGCCGATCGCCTTGGCGACGACCTCGCGCGTCGTGCCGATATGCGAGGCAATCTCCTGCTGGGTGCGGTGGACGACGCCCTCGGCGGAGGCCTGGTTGAGCAGGAAGGATGCGAGACGCTGGTCGACCCGATGGGAATGGATTTCCTCCAGTTCGCTCATCAGGCGCAAGACGACGGTCGACAGGGCGTGGACGGTCAGTTCCTGGA
>JBAQHA010000731.1:0-1754 GCA_049288075.1 Oricola sp. | reverse complement strand
GACTGCTGGCGCGACGGACCGCGTAACCGGCAGCCTCCGGGGAATCCGGCATCAAAATCGATAGCATATTGAATTTGCTGGGGTTTACGGCCATTGTCGGTCAGCGTGCGATAACCGACACGTCGCGCAGCACCCATGATTCCTTCCGTCAAGGAAACAATCGTGACTCATCTGTTTCGGGACGCCGGCCGGGTATCCGGTCCGTAGAGCAGCCGAAACCGCCGGCGCGTGGCGATTGACGGCATGTCGGCGGTTTTCCCTCACCGCCAGTCGCGCCGATGAAAAGCTCCATGATGCCGGGCAGATGGGCAGGAACGGGATCGTCCACGATTCCTGACTGTTGTTTCCCCATTGCACTCCGGCGCAACAATACCTTCCGGGCACTCCAGGGTTTCGCCAGCGCGCGAAAAATGTTGAACCTTTGTCAACTGCCTTGCCGGCGCGACCGGTGATGGCAGGCGGAACAGGGACGCATCATGAGCAAAGCCGCCGAAGTGTTGATATCCGCCGGAACGGTCCTGACGGGGTTCGGTCCCGACGACGACCGCAACGGATTGTCCGATGCGGCCATCCGCGTCCGCGATGGCGTGATCGCGGAAATCGGGCCTGCCGGCGATCTCTTCGCCCGCCATCCGGACCTGCCGCGCCTCGGCGGGCCGGGCCTGATCGCCATTCCGGGGTTCGTCAACAGCCACCATCATTTCGGCGTCACGCCGCTGATGGCCGGCGTCCCCTTCGCGCCGCTGGAATTCTGGCTGCCGCGCTTCCGCGCCATGCGTTCGGTCGGCCCGCGCCTCGACACGCTCCTTTCGGCGATCGAAATGCTCGAAAGCGGCACGACGACGGTCCATCACATCAACAGCGGCCTTGCCGGGACGCCCGAGAACTGGGATGCGGCGACCGCCGCCATCCTCTCAGCCTATGGCGAGACCGGCATGCGCGTCTCCTATTCCTTCATGATGCGCGACCGCAACATTCTCTCCTACGAAGACGATGCGAAGGTACTCTCGTCGCTGCCCGAAAAGCTCCGCGACTGGATCGCGCCGCAGCTCGCGCCCGCATCCGTGCCGACATCCGACTACATGGATTTCTTCGCCGCGATGGAAGCGAGATATGCGGGTAACGCCGATGTGCGGATGAGCCTCGCGCCGGCCAATCTGCACTGGTGCAGCGACGAGAGCCTGCAGCTCATTTTCGAGACCGCCCGGGCGCATGGCGCGAGCGTCCACATGCATTTGCTGGAAACCGAGCGCCAGGCGCGTTTCGCGACATCGCGCTACGGCCACACCGCGATCGAACATCTCGCCGCGCTCGGCTGTCTCGGCCCGGAACTGACGCTCGGCCACGGCAACTGGGCGACCGGGTCCGATCTCGACCTGCTCGGCGACTGCGGCTGCACGATCTGCCACAACGCCAGTTCCGGCCTGCGGCTCGGCAGCGGCATCGCGCCGGTCAACCTAATGCGCCAGCGCGGCATTCCCGTCGCGCTCGGCATCGACCAGTCCAACATCGCCGACGACCGCGACATGACGGTGGAGATAAAGCTCGTCTGGGCCTTGCACCGCGAGACAGGCCTTTTCAACGACCGGCCGGACGCGGCGAATGTCCTGCAAATGGCGACGGAGAACGGCGCGCGCTCCTGCGGCTTCGGCGGCGTGACCGGGAGGCTGGAGCCGGGCATGGCGGCCGACATCGTGATGCTGCGCCGTGCCGAGGTGGAGCGGCCCTTCGTCTCGCCGCGCACGCCGCTGTCC
>JBAQHA010000730.1:0-6430 GCA_049288075.1 Oricola sp. | reverse complement strand
CTGAAGAACCTGCTGCGAGACGACCGCGCCGTCGTCGAAAGCCGATTCGCCGCCCTGTATCGCGACGCGGACCGCTGACGCGCCTTCACGCTCTTTCACAATGCCGTCGAAACCGCCGCGCGCCGCTTGAAAAGTCTCGCTCTTCCTGTGAACTTTGGCCTTGACCGGCGTCGGGGGAGAGATGGAGACAAGGGATACGATACTCGACCGTTTGGGTCGCTGGATGGCCGACCGGCTGCAGTCGGAATCCTCCGGCTACCAGCCTTACACGCCGTCCGATCCCGAGACGCTCTATCGGACGCTTCAACCCGGCGACGTGCTGCTCATCGAGGGCAACCGCAAGATTTCCGCCGCCATCAAGTATCTCACCCAGTCGACCTGGAGCCACGCCGCTCTCTATGTCGGCGACGCGATGAACGGCGAAGCCGATGGCGACGGCCGGGCCAAGCGCCTCGTCGAGGTCACGCTCGGTGTCGGCTGCGAGGCGGTCCCGCTCGACAAGTACGCCAGCTTCAACACCCGTATCTGCCGCGCCTCGGGGCTGACGCCGCAGGACCGTGACGCCGTCGTCGCCTTCATGATCGGCCGCATCGGCCTGAAATACGACAACAAGAACATTCTCGACATGCTGCGCTATTTCTTCCCGGCGCCGCCGGTCCCGGTGCGCTGGCGCCGCCGCATGATCGAGTTCGGCTCCGGCGATCCGACGCGCGCCATCTGTTCCTCGCTGATCGCACAGGCCTTCCAGGAAATCCGCTATCCGATTCTGCCGGAGATCACGCTCGCGCCCGGCCGCGCGCGGGCGACGTCAGACTATTCGCGCGCCGAGATCCTGCATATCCGCCATCACTCGCTCTACACGCCGCGCGACTTCGACCTTTCGCCCTATTTCGAGATCGTCAAGCCGACGCTGAAATACGGCTTCGACTACAAGCAGGTGGTCTGGGGCGACAGGAATCCGGATTCCGCCGATGCGTCTTCCGGCGCCTGAGTTCTGTTCGAATATGCGCCGGCGCGTTCAGTTTTTGGCAACTGTCTTCCTTAATCCCGAAATAACAGATCGCGGTTACTCTTCGAGTTATACCGGTGCTCCGATCAATATGCGCCGGAAAGTGACTGTGAAACAAAGGATAGGAGCGCGGCATGTTTCTGCGATTTCTGAAAGACGAATCGGGTGCGACCGCCATCGAGTATGGCCTGATCGCCGCCCTTATCTCCGTGGCGATCATCACGGGAGCGACGACCATCGGCTCGACGCTTAACGCCAAGTTCGACGCGATCGGCACCAAGGTCGGCTCCGGCATCTGACGGCCGCAATCGATTGACGGGTTTTGAAGGCGGGCTGCCTGGAAGGGTTGCCCGCCTTTTCCCTATGCCTGCGTCAGCCGCCAGCTTCGCAGTTCGAACGGCATCAGGTCGAAGCTGCCACGCCGCGTCATCGGCTCTTCCAGGATATTGAGCGCGCCGCCTTGCCGCCAGCCCTCTGGCAAGGTGAAGGCAAAATCGCCGCGCCGTCCTGCCGGTTCGTAGACGCGCAGGATCAGCCCCTGTCCGTCTTCCGCCGGTTTCAGTGCCGACAGCGCGGCGTCGATCCCCTGAAAGGCGATCAGCGAGGCGCTTTGCGCCGCCAGCCCTTGCGCCCGGCAACTCGCCAGCGGCTGGTTCAGCCATTCCGCCTCTTCGCGCACGCCGCCTTCGTGCCAGTCATGCGCATGCGGATAGAGCGCATAGGTGAAGTTCTGCGCGCCTTCGTCGGCGAGCGGATCCGGCCACACCGGCCCGCGTACGAGACTTAAACCGAGGACGTTGCCCTTCGCGCTGTGGCCGTATTTCGCATCGTTGAGCAGCGCCACGCCGAAGCCCGGCTCCGACAGGTCGCAGAACCGGTGCCCCGGCGCCTCGAACTGCGCCGCCTCCCAGCTCGTGTTGTCATGCGTCGCGCGCTTGATCGCGCCGAGCGCGCATTCGAACGTCGCCTCGCGGGCCTTCACCGCAACCGGATTGACCGTGCGCAGCAGGGCGCGCCGGTCGCGCCAGTCGATCTCCGTCTCGATGTCGAGCCTTCGTCCGTTGGCGGAAAGCGCGTAGGTCTGCGTGATCGTCGAGTTGCGCCACGCCTTGACCACCCGGATCGCGCCCCGATGCGGCCCGTTCTCCACGACCTCGATCAAGCGCACCTCGGTCACTTCCTCGACGCGGTCGGCATAGTCGTCCTCGATGTCCCAGGCGTCCCAGTAGCGCGGCTTGTCGGCCGGGTATACGCGCAGCTGGTTGCCGCGCCCGGCCAGCGCCTCGCGCCCGGTTGCCTTGTGGATCAGGCTCGTCACCGTGCCGTCGCCGCCGATCACCGCTTTCAGATGCACGTTCTCCAGCGTTGTCTCGGTGACGGTCAGGCCCTCGGCGGCCACCGCCGCGCCCGCATCGATCACAGCGAGGCCCAGCGGCGGAACCGTGTCGCCCGTCGCCAGCCGCGTGCCGTCGCTGAGCGTCACGTCGAGTGGCCGCGGCGCGGCGGACGGATTGGCGACGACCAGCGCGTCGGCGATTTCGCCCTGTTCCAGCCGCGTCGCGATCGCCGCCATTGCCGCGCGTTGCGCCGTGCGGCCAAGCTGCAGCACCTTGGACAGTTCGGCTTCCGCGTCCGCGGCGGTTTCCGCGATGCCCGAGCCGGGAAGGATGTCGTGGAATTCGTTCTTCAGCACCAGCCGCCATGCCGGCTCCAGGTTCATCGGCTTCGGCCCGCCGAGCAGGGCGGCGAAACCGGCGAGCGTTTCCGCCGTGATCAGCGCCCGCTCGGCATGGCGGTGCAGTTTCTTCACCGCGCTTTGCGTTGTCAGCGTCGCCCGGTGGAGTTCGAGATAGATCTCCCCCGACCACGACGGATATCCGCGCGCCGGCTCGCCCGCCTTGGCGCGCGCGAAGAATTCGTCGATGCGGCCCCATGTCGTTTCCGGGATGGCCGGGAAGTCGCGCAGTTGTTTTTCGCGCTCCACCATTTCCGGCGTCACGCCGCCGCCGCCATCGCCGTAACCCACCGCCAGCAGCGTCTCGTCATGGAGGACCTTGCCGCGAAAATTCTTCCACGTCGGCACGATGCAGTCCGGCTGTACGTAACCGTTGTAACCCGCCCTCGGATTGTCGAACGTGTGCGCCAGCACCTTCGAGCCGTCGATGCCCTCCCACCAGAACAGGTCGTGCGGAAACGGGTTCGTCTCCGACCAGTTCACCTTGATGGTGAAGAAGTGCTCGATCCCGCCCTGCCGCAGAAGCTGGGGCAGCGCGCCGGAAAAGCCGAAACAGTCGGGCAGCCAGCAGACAGTGTGGCGCAGGCCGAACTGCTTCTCGAAATAGCGCTGCCCGTAGAGGATTTGCCGCGCGAGCGATTCGCCCGTCGGCATGTTGGTGTCCGGCTCCACCCACATGCCGCCGACCGTCTCCCAGCGACCCGTCGCAACCTGCTCGGTGATCTTCTCCAGCAGATCCGGATCGTCTTCCTCGATCTGCGCGTAATAGGCCGCCGTCGATTGGTTGAAGATGAAATCGGGCGATGCCTCGAGCAGCGACAGCGCGGTGTGGAAGGTCCGCCGCAGCTTGCGCCGCGTCTCGTCATAGGGCCATAGCCATGCGAGATCGATATGGGCGTGCCCGGTCATCAGCACCTTCCCCTGTTGCGGAAACCGCTCCTTCAGCGCCGCAAGCGTCGCCGCGAGCCGGTCATGCGCGTTGACGACGCTGGCGCGCTGCTGCTCGTTCAATCCGTCCGGATTGTCCTTCAACTCGGGCAGCCGCCATATTGTCTGCTGCTTCTGCGCCGGCGCGGTGCGCGCGACGTAGTTTGCCGTGTCCGACGGCCAGTCGAGGCTCATCACCGCCTTTTCGCCCGCTTCCAGGAGATGCGGAACCGCCTCGTGCGCCCCCAATGTCTCGATGGCCTCCGCGACCTGCTTCAAGAGCAGGTGCAGCCTATGCACCGGCATGTCGATCCAGGCGATGCGCGCCGTGTTGAGACGGGGATCGCGCACCGGCTCGCCGAAGGGCAGGCGGGCGACGCTTTCCGCCTCGATGGTAAAGCTCCGCTCGCGCAGCGGGAACTCGCGATGATAGGGATCGAGCCCGAACGACTGCCTGTCTTCCCCGCCATGGGAAACAGTCACCAGGCTTTCTCCGCCGAGATCGAGGATCAGCCGCGTGTCCTCCAGCGGCCAGTGTGCGGGCACTCCGCCCTGCGCCGCAAAATGCACGGCTCCGTCCCAACGCGGCCAGGCCGCGCCGGTCTCGATCGGCTCGCCGTCGAACGTCCAGCCGGTGACGGGCGCGGCCTCGCGCTCGCGCCAGAAGGCGAGTTCGGACAGGCGTTCGTTCAGGCGGTCGAGACGCTGCGAATGGGTCAGGGGCATGGCGGGCTTTCCGATGCGTTGGCGGTCGGCGACGATCATCGTCGGCGCGTCGCGCCATGCAAGCCCAAATCGGAGCTCTTGGCAAAGACGGAACGTGGAAGGCACTATCCCTTGATGCAGATGAGCGGCCTGAGCTTGGCCACCTTCTTTGCCAGCCCGGCCTTCTCGGCCGCGTCGACCACCGCGTCGACGTCCTTGTAGGCCCCCGGCGCCTCTTCTGCGATTCCGCGCGAGGTGTGGCTGCGCACGATGATGCCGCGCTCCGCCAGTTCGTCGACGACCTGCCGCCCGCGCCAATTCTTCAGCGCCTGGTGCCGGCTCATCTTGCGGCCCGCGCCGTGGCAGGCAGAGGAGAATGCCTTGTCTTCGCTCGTTGCGGTTCCCGTGAGGATGTGCGAACCGGTCCCCATCGAGCCGCCGATCAGCACCGGCTGGCCGAACGGCTTCAGCGATGCCGGCAGGTCCCCGTGGCCTGGCCCGAAGGCGCGCGTCGCGCCCTTGCGGTGGACGTGGAGATCCCTTGCGACACCGTCGATCGCGTGCCGCTCGATCTTGCAGGTATTGTGCGAGACGTCATAGAGCAGATTGAGCCGCGCATCCGGGAAGATTTCGGCGAACACCTCGCGCGCGAAATGGCCGATGATCTCGCGATTTGCCAGCGCGCAGTTGATGCCCGCCCACATCGCGCCGAGATAGCGCCTGCCGAGATCGGAATCGAGCCGCGCGCAGGCCAGTTCCCGGTCCGGCAGATCGATCCCCTGCTTCGGCGCCTCCTCCGCCATCTCCGCCAGGAACTCCGTGCCGATTTGGTGGCCGAGCCCGCGCGAGCCGCAATGGATCGTGACCACGACCTGCTCGGGCGACAGGCCGAATCCGCGCGCCGTCGCCGCGTCGTAGATCTCGGCGACCTGCTGCACTTCCAGATAATGGTTGCCGGAGCCGAGTGTGCCCATCTCGTGGCGTTGGCGCTTGTGGGCGCGCGGCGAGATGAAGCCCGGATTGCCGCCCTCCATCCGGCCGTGTTCCTCGATGCGTTCCAGGTCGCGTATTTCGCCCCAGCCCGACCGCACTGCCCATTCGGCGCCGCCGGCGAGCATTTCGTCCAGGCCTTCGTCGGTCAGGTGGATGGCGCTGGTCGAGCCGACTCCCGCCGGGACGTTCTCGAACAGCGCGTCAGCGAGTTCCCTTTGATGCGCCCGGATGCGATCCACGCCGATATTGGTCAGCATCGTGCGCACGCCGCAGGAAATGTCGAAGCCGACGCCGCCCGCCGATACGATCCCGCCCGCGGCGGGATCGAAGGCCGCGACTCCGCCGATCGGAAATCCGTAGCCCCAATGCGCGTCCGGCATGGCATAGGAGGCGCGCACGATCCCCGGCAGCGTCGCCACGTTCGTTGCCTGGTCGAAGACCTTGTCGTCCATCTCGCCTATCAGTTCCTCGTCGGCGTAGATTACCGCCGGGACCCGCATCTTGCCTGTCGGCGCGATGTGCCATTCGCATTCGCTTGCCTGGGTCAGCCGTCCCGGATCCATGCTCTTCTCCTCTCAGACGTCGACGACGCACTGGGCGATCCATTCGCCGGGCCTCTCCTCCGCGACCTTCGCCATCGTCAGCGTCGCGCCCTTGATCTCGACCGCCGGCTCGTGCCGCGCCCGGTCGACCGCTTCTCCGACAGCCTCTCCGGTCAGGTGCGGCCCGTCGATCCGCACGTCGAAGCGCGCGAAGATCATCCGTTCGGCTGCCATCTCGTAGATGACGGCGTTGAGGAAGTTGACGAGCAGCAGTTCCGGGTCCGCGCCCTTCGCGTCGATGGCGATGCTTTTCTCCGCCCGCACACTTTCCGGCGGCGTCAGCACCGCCGTGGCGGCAAGCGCCGCCTCCGCAAAGGCTTCGGCCATCGTCGCGCCGCGGCCGCGCACACCGACATCGGCGCCATGCGGAAAGTGTTCCCAGCGCGCGCCGGAACTGGACATTTCGCGCCTCCCTGTTCGCCCCGCCGTCAGGTGCTACAGTCAAGACCGGCAGTGCCC
>JBAQHA010000729.1:0-11760 GCA_049288075.1 Oricola sp. | reverse complement strand
GAGGCGGGCGACGAAATCGCTGGGACCGCTCGCCGCGCGCAGGCGTTCGGCAACGGCGACGATGACCGCGTCGCCGGACGGATGGCCATGCAGGTCGTTGATGTTCTTGAACCGGTCGAGGTCGATCAGCAACAGCGCACAGGACGTGCCGCGCTCCTCCAGCCGGCCGAGCAGATCTCGCAGGCGCTGGTTGAAATTCGCCCGGTTCGGCAGGTCGGTGAGCGGATCGTGCATGGCGAGATGGTAGATGCGTTCCTCCGCCTTCTTGCGTTCACGCAAGTCGGCGAACGCAAGAACCTGCGTCTGGCGGCCGGAATATTCGATCGAGCGACTGCGGAACTCCACCGGAACGCGATTGCCCTTCGCCGGCTCGACATGGGTTTCGGCCGCACGGCCGGTGTCGCCCTCGAGGTGGTTCAGGGCCGCCAACCAGTCGGCTGCGGGAAACAGGCTCTTGACCGGGCGTCCGCGCAGTTCGGTCGCGGGGTAGCCGAACAGGGTTTCCGCAGCTGAGTTGGCGTCGATGACGCGATGCTCGCTGGCGAGCACGATGGCCTCGAAGGTGGCGTCGGCGAAGGCCGCGAGCCGGTTCGCTTCCTCGGCCGAACGGCGCTTTTCCGTCTGGCGACGGCGCTTGCGCTCGGCTTCCTGCAGATTGTCCATCAGGTCGTTGAAGACATCGGCGAGATCCTGCGTCTCGTCGCCGGGATGCGATACCAGCCGCATCGACAGATCGGCGTCGCCGCTGACCAGTTTTCGCATGGCGTTTTCGACATGGGCTGTCCCGAGCGGTGCGCCGTGTTCGCCGATATTCAGTCCGCGGGATTCGGATTCTTCGTCGACGCGGATCGCCATCAGCCTGTTGAGAAGCTGCGTCAGGATATAGCCCGCGCCGAAAGCCCAGGCGAAATTGACCGAAACGCCGAGCAACTGGATCAGGAACTGGTCGAGATGCGAACCTGCCGGAAGGCTGTCCGCGGGCGCCATGATCGCCAGGGCCAGGGTGCCGAAGACGCCCGCGAAACCATGCGCGCCGACGGCGCCGACGGCGTCGTCAATCCGGAAGCGCGTTTCCAAAAGCTTGTTGGACCAACTCGCCACCAGGCCGCCAACGAGGCCGACAAGCGCCGACGAGCCCGGGTCGAGCAGGTGGCAGCCGGCAGTGATCGCGACAAGGCCGCCGATCATGCCGTTGGTGGCCTTGTCCGGATGGGCCGCCCGTTCGACGAAATGGAACCAGGCATAGGCGCCGCCGCCGCCGGCGGCGCCCGCGATGACCGTATTGAGGACGATGGAGGCGACTTCAGGCGACGCGGCAAGCGTCGAGCCGCCGTTGAAACCGATCCAGCCGACGAACAGCATCAGTGTTCCGGCGGCAGTGAGAACCGGCGAGTGGCCGGTGAACCGCACCGGCTTTCCGTTCTCGTCGAACCGGCCGAGGCGCGCACCGAGCACGACGCAGGCGGCGAGCGCGATCCACGCGCCGGTCGCGTGGACGACTGTGGAGCCGGCAAAATCGACGAAGCCCAAATTGGTGAGCCATGCGCCGGGATTGTGGCCGCGCGCCGTGCCCCAGGCCCAGTGCACGAAGGCCGGATAGATCAGCGCGGCGGTCAGGAAGGAGAGGACAACATAGACGCTGAGCTTCATGCGCTCGGCGACCGCGCCGGAAACGATCGTCGCCGCCGTTCCGCAGAACATCACCTGAAAGACGAAGAACAGCGCGTCCGATCCCTTCAGGTCGCGCAGGAAAAGCAGGCCGGAATCGAATCCGAGCGGAACAACGCCAAGAGACGGCGCAAATCCTATCATGAAGCCGAAGGAGAAGAAGGCGATGACCGCGAAGGCCAAATCGAGCAGGTTTTTCTGCGCCACATTGACCGCGTTCTTGGTGCGCACGGCGCCGGCTTCGAGCAGCAAAAAGCCGATCTGCATCATCAGAACGAGCGCCGCTGCGACCATCACCCATGTTGCGTCGAGCCGGGACGCGAGATCGGTGACGGAAAGCCCTTCAGCGCTCGCCGGTGCGGCGAGGCCAAGTGCAAGCAGGAATGAAACCAGCATGCGGACCAGCAGCTGCATAGGAATGCCCCCTTAGTGCAGGGATCGATCCTGTGCCGGAATGGATGGTTAATTCGTTAATCTTGCCGCAATGCAGCAAAAAGGCAAAATCCAAGGCTAATGAAGGGTTTAAAGGCGATCACGGTTACGTACGGGAAGGGTGGCCGGCTGAAAATGAATGGTGGGCGATGCTGGGATTGAACCAGCGACCCCTGCCGTGTGAAGGCAGTGCTCTCCCGCTGAGCTAATCGCCCGGACCGTGCGTGGACGCGCGGATATAGTCTGGGGCCACGAAGAAAGTCAACCGGCCGCGGAATGCCTTGCGAGGAGCTCGGCGACCAGGTCGAGATCGAGCGCGGAATAGTGCGAAATCACCCGGTCGGGGGCGAATTCGCCGACGTGCTTGTCGGTGTAGCCGAAATCGACCGCGACGACGGGAATGCGGGCCGCCTGCGCCGTCCTGATGTCGGTCTCGCTGTCGCCGATCATCACCGCTCGGCGGCGGTCGCCGCCGGCCTTGTCGATGGTGCCGAACAGGTGTCCGGGATCGGGTTTGCGCACGGGAAACGTGTCCTGGCCGCAGACCGCGGAAAACAGCGTGTCGATTTCGAGCGCCTTGAGAAGGCGCATCGCCATTTCCTCGGTCTTGTTGGTGCAGACGGCGACAAGAAAATCGTCGCGCAGGAAGGTGTCGATCGCGTCCAGCACGCTTTCATAGGGCCGCGAGCGACCCGGCATGTTGGCGCGATAATGGTCGAGGAAGTCCACCATCATCGCGTCGAGTTCGCCGGGCGTTGCCGGCCGACCGGCGCCCTGGCGGGCGCGCTCCAGCATGACGCGCGCGCCGAGGCTGACATTCTCGCGGAAACCCTCGTCGTGAACCGGCTCGAATCCGGCTTTGGTCAGCGCGTGGTTCATCGCGTCGAGTAGATCGGGGGCCGTGTCGACGAGCGTTCCGTCGAGGTCGAACACTATGATCGGGGGTTTCATCGCGGGCCTTGTCAGCAGGAAACGGGCGTTGCCGACGTAGTCGGCCGCCGCGCGCATTGCAACGGAAATGCTCGGGGCGGCGACGGATTGCCGGTTGGCGGAACGCCGTGGCCATGATAACCGGTCGCGGAAAAGCGCCGGGAGAATTGCCGACACATGTCGCAGGACGAACTCAAGATCGCCGCCGCGAAAGCGGCGCTGGCCCATGTCGAAGACGGAATGAAGCTGGGCATCGGCACCGGCAGCACCGCCGATGCATTCATCCAGTTGCTCGCCGAGAAGGTAGGCGAGGGGTTCAAGGTCACGGGAGTTCCGACCTCGGAACGCTCGGCGCGAAAATGCGTCGAACTCGGCGTTCCGCTCGCAACGCTCGACGAGATGCCGCGGCTCGATCTCGCTATCGACGGAGCCGACGAGATCGATCCCGCATTGAACCTGACGAAGGGCGGCGGCGGGGCGTTGCTGCGCGAGAAGATCGTCGCTCACGCGTCGAAGAAGTTCATCGTGATCGCCGACGAGACCAAACTCGTGCCGGCGCTGGGCGCCTTTCCGTTGCCGATCGAGGTCAATCCCTTCGGGCTCGAAGCGACGCGCCAGGACATCCTCGAAGCCTATGCGGCGCAGGGCCTTTCGGGCGAGATTCGGTTGAGGGTGCGTGACGGCCAACCATACGAAACGGACGGGGGACACTTCATCCTGGACGCATCATTCGGCCACATTTCCGACCCAAAGGCCTTGTCCGACGCGCTGCATTCGATACCGGGCGTCGTCGAGCACGGCATGTTCATCGGCATGACGTCGCTGGCGATCATAGCCGGGAGCGGGGGCGTGAAAACGCTGGAAGCGCCACAGAACTGACGCGGCAGCCCACTGGCCCGCGATGTAAACGAACAGACTGAGAACCGGAGTTGATCGAAATCATGACTTTTCAGGCAGCAAAACGAATCCGCGCCGGCGTGGCCGCACTCGCGTTCTTCGCGTCCCTGGCGCCGGCGGCGATGGCGCAAGACATCACCGATGCGCATCTTGCCGCCGCGCGGACCGCGATGACGGCGATCCAGGCGACCGATCCCTACGATTCGATCCTGCCGGCGGCGGCCGAACAGATCAAGGGGCAGCTGATCGCCAATAACGTCGACCTCGAGGAGCAGATTTCCGCCACCGTCGACGAGCAGGCGCTGGCGCTCGCATCGCGTCGCGCCGACCTCGAGAACGAAGCCGCGCGTATCTACGCCGCCGCGTTCACCGAAGAGGAACTGAAGGCAATCGCGGCCTTCTACGGCACGGAAGCCGGCAAGAAACTGCTGCAGAACGGCGGCATCGTCGCGCGGGAAGTCAACAACGCCGCCGGGATATGGCGCCGCGGCATCGAGCGCGACCTGATGGAGAATGTTTCCAAGAAGCTGGACAGCGCAGGCCTGCGTCCGCCGGCTACTCCGGCAACCCCAACAGTGCCGGCAGCGCCGGCCGAAGGCGCGGCGCCGGCACCGACGCAGAACTGACAAACACTGCAATGTGATCCGCAGACAAGGCCCGGCCAAGCGCCGGGCCTTTCGTTTTTGCGGCGCATTCACTATGTGGCGGTGGCGCGGCCGGGCTTGGCCGGCGGGCAACCGGAGGCATTTCATGACGCAATTCGACTACGACCTGTTTGTGATCGGTGGCGGATCGGGCGGCGTTCGTGCGGCAAGACTTGCCGGCGGAATGGGGAAACGGGTCGGCCTCGCCGAGGAATACCGGATGGGTGGGACCTGCGTGATCCGCGGCTGCGTGCCAAAGAAGCTCTTCGTCTACGCCTCTCAATATTCGGAGCATTTCGAGGACGCGCCGGGTTATGGCTGGACCGTCGGCGACGCCGCTTTCGACTGGCCGAGGCTGATCGCCAACAAGGACAAGGAGATCGCGCGGCTGGAAGGGCTCTATCGCAAGGGGCTCGAGAACAATGGCGTCAGCATCCACGAGACCCGCGCGCGGCTGGTGTCGAAACACGAGATCCTCCTGGAGGCCACCGGCGAGACGGTGAGCGCCGAACAGATACTGATCGCGGTCGGCGGAAGGCCGAACCTGCATGACGCGCTTCCCGGCCACGAGTTGTGCATCACCTCCAACGGAGCCTTCCATCTGGAGGAGTTGCCGAAGGCGATCGTCGTCGAGGGCGGCGGCTATATCGCCGTCGAATTCGCCAACATTTTCCACGGTCTCGGCGTCGACACGACACTGGTCTATCGCGGCCAGAAGATCCTCGGCGGTTTCGATGAGGATCTGCGCGATCATCTCCAGGAGACGATGATTGCCAAGGGGATCAAGATCGTCTGCCACCAGGTTCTCGACAGGGTGGAGAAACGATCCGACGGCCGGCTGCATGGCCATCTGTCGGGCGGCGAGGCGCTTGTCGCCGACCAGATCATGCTGGCGCTCGGGCGCGTGCCGAATACCGATGGCCTCGGCCTGCATCACGCCGGCGTCGAGATGGATCAGCGCGGCGCGGTCGTCGTGGATGAATATTCGCGCACCAGCGTCGAGACCATCTGGGCGGTCGGCGACGTCACCAATCGGGTGCAGTTGACGCCGATCGCGATCCACGAGGCGATGTGTTTCCTCGAAACGGCGTTCAAGGGCAATCCGATGCAGCCCGATTACGACACGATACCGACAGCGGTCTTCTCGCAGCCGGAAATCGGTACGGTCGGACTGACCGAAGCCAAGGCGGGGGAGAAGTACGCGGAGCTCGAAATCTACAAGGCGAGCTTCCGCCCGATGCACAACATCCTGCCGGGCCGCGACGAGAAGATGATGATGAAGCTGATCGTCGACGCGAAAAGCCGTGTCGTCGTCGGTGCGCATGTGATCGGGCCGGGCGCCGGGGAAATGGCGCAATTGCTCGGTATTTCGCTGAAGGCGCGGTGCACCAAGGACGATTTCGACGCGACCATGGCCGTCCACCCGACGGCGGCGGAGGAACTGGTGACGATGTATGCGCCGACCTATCGCGTGAAGGACGGCGAGAAGGTATCCTGACGAGCCGACAACCATGAGCCCGGACATCATCGAGACGATAGCCAGAGCTGCCGAACGGGGCGAAGTGTTCGCCTATTTCGGTTACGGCTCCCTGGTGAACCGCGATACGCACCGCACGGCGATCTTCGGCGCTGTACGCGCCAGCTTGGGCGGCTGGCGGCGGCACTGGCAGGGCAGGCCGCATCACGCGGAAAACCCGATCTCGCTGCTCAGCGTCAAGCCGGAGGCCGATCCGGAACACGCGCTTCCCGGCCTGCTGGTCTTCGACCGGGTCGAGAACCTCGCGGCGCTTGACGAGCGCGAGGTCCATTATGACCGGCGAACGGTCGCGCCGGAGGCGATCGCGGCCTCTGTCGGCGTTCCCGCCGGTGTTTCGGTCTATATCTACGAAGGCAAGCCCGAAATCGCGCCGGATACCGGCCACGCCATCCTGCAGAGCTATCTCGATGCGGTGCTGCAAGGCTATCTCGTCGAATATGGCGCGGACGCCGTTCGCCGGTTCATCGCCGACACGCACGCCTTCGACGATACGCCCATCATCCGCGACCGGCATGCACCGCGCTACATGCGGCCGGTGTCGCTGAGCGAGGACGAGACGGCGCTTTTCGACGAGGCGCTCGCCGTCCACGGCGTCAAATACCGCGATCCGGCATAGTCCCCCGCAGTCCAACGGAAGCAATACGGGCTGGAATCGCCGGTTGCTTTCCCGTATAGGGGCGCGATGGCTCGGACCTTATCGATAAATCTCCGCGCCGAAAACAACCCCATCGAGGCAAATGCGAGTAAGTACAATGGCACCGACGTGGACCCCTGACAGTTGGAGAAAGAAGCCAATTCTGCAGGTCCCGGCCTATCCGGATCACAAGGTTCTGGACGAGGTCGAGGGCCGTCTGCGCACCTATCCTCCGCTCGTTTTTGCAGGTGAGGCGCGCGCGCTCAAGAAGCAGTTGGCCGCGGTCAGCGAAGGCAAGAGTTTCCTGCTCCAGGGCGGCGATTGCGCCGAGAGCTTCGCCGAGCATGGCGCGGACAACATCCGCGACTTCTTCCGCGTCTTCCTGCAGATGGCAGTCGTACTGACATTCGGCGGCTCAAAGCCGGTGGTAAAGGTCGGCCGCATCGCGGGGCAGTTCGCCAAGCCGCGTTCCTCGGATTCCGAGACGATCGACGGCGTGACGCTGCCGTCCTATCGCGGTGACATCATCAACGGAATCGAATTCACCGAGGCCTCGCGCATTCCCGATCCGAACCGCCAGGAAATGGCGTACCGCCAGTCGGCCGCGACACTGAACCTGCTGCGGGCCTTCGCGCAGGGCGGTTATGCGAACCTCGAAAACGTGCATCAGTGGATGATGGGCTTCGTCGCCGACAGCCCGCAGGGCGAGCGTTACGAGGCTCTGGCCGACCGTATCTCCGAGACGATGGATTTCATGCGTTCGATCGGGATCACGGCAGACAATTACGCCAAGCTGCGCGAGACCGATTTCTACACCAGCCATGAGGCGCTTCTGCTCGGCTACGAGGAAGCGCTGACGCGCGTCGATTCCACGTCGGGCGACTGGTACGCGACCTCCGGACACATGATCTGGATCGGCGACCGCACGCGCCAGGCCGATCATGCCCATATCGAGTACTGCCGCGGCATCAAGAACCCGATCGGGCTGAAATGCGGGCCGTCGCTGCAGGCGGACGACCTGATCAACCTGATCGACATCCTCAACCCGGCAAATGAACCCGGCCGGCTGACACTGATCGCGCGCTTCGGACACGACAAGGTGGAAGAGCACCTGCCGCGCCTGATCCGCGCCGTCGAGCGGGAGGGCAAGAAGGTCGTCTGGTCCTGCGATCCGATGCACGGCAACACGATCACCGCGGGCGGCTACAAGACGCGTCCGTTCGAACGCGTCCTCGCCGAGGTGGAGCGTTTCTTCGAGGTGCATCGCGCGGAAGGCACCTATCCGGGCGGAATCCATGTCGAGATGACCGGCAAGAACGTCACCGAGTGCACCGGCGGCGCGCGGGCAGTCTCCGAGGACGAGTTG
This sequence comes from Oricola sp., assembly GCA_049288075.1. Classification (GTDB taxonomy): domain Bacteria; phylum Pseudomonadota; class Alphaproteobacteria; order Rhizobiales; family Rhizobiaceae; genus Oricola. Next base: position 3,652 of record JBAQHA010000729.1, on the reverse strand, counting down.
TCCAACCGGTACCACACGCATTGCGACCCGCGCCTCAATGCCGACCAGGCGCTGGAACTCGCTTTCCTGATTGCCGAAAACCTGAAGGAAGGCCGCTCCAACGGCGACAACCGTCTTGCCGTCAACGGCTGAACGCGACAGGTTCAAACGATAATTGCGGAGGCGCCGGGGAAGCCCGGCGCCGGTTCGACCCGGCGCCGCGGCCGGCAGTGTCGCGGACAGGCCGGCATCGCCATCGCCGATGCCGCATCACAGCGCGACTGCGAACGGGAGATTCGGCGATGTTGGACAGGACGACCGGCGGATGCCTGTGCGGGGCGGTCACCTACGAGATTTCGGGTCCGTTGCGTGGCGTTTTCTTCTGTCATTGTTCACAATGCCGGAAACAGAGCGGCCACTTCGTCGCCGCGACCGCCTGCGAGGACGCGGATCTTTCCCTGGCCGGCGCGGATAACCTCTCCTGGTATGCCGCTTCGGAAATTGCGAAGCGCGGCTTCTGCCGCAACTGCGGATCGCTCCTGTTCTGGAAGCAGCACGACCTGACGACGACCTCGGTCATGGCGGGCTCGGTCGACTTGCCGTCGGGGCTCCATGGGACATGCCACGTATATGTCGCCGACAAGGGCGATTACTACGACATCACGGACGGCTTGCCGCAAGAGTGACGGGCGGCGTTCGCGTCGTTTCCAATTCTTGAACGCAAAGTCGCCGATTGTCTTCTCGCACGGCGCGCCGGGACGTATTATCTGGCAGGCTGAAAGGAATATCAGCCATGTCCGCCATTCCCAGTGTCTTCGTTTCCCACGGTGGTCCGAATGTCGTGATCGAGCCGTCGGAGGCGCATGACTTCCTGCTCTCGCTCGGCGACCAGCTGCCGCGTCCGAAGGCGATCGTGATGGTGTCCGCCCATTTCGAGACCGACGGACCCGTGGTGGTCACGGACCCGCATCCCGGCATGATCTACGACTTCGGCGGCTTCCCGCAGGAACTCTACGAAAAGGTCTATCCCGCTCCGGGCGAACCCGAGCTCGCAATGCGCGTCGCGCAGATGCTGGCCGATGCCGGGCTGGAGCCGCGCCTTGCGCCGCAGCGCGGCTATGACCACGGCGCGTGGAACCCGCTGATCCTTGCCTATCCGCAAGCCGATATTCCGGTCGTGCAGCTGTCGATCGATCCGAACCGGGACGCAGCCTATCACTACGCGCTGGGCCTCGCGCTCGCGCCACTGCGCGACGAGGGGATTCTGCTGATCGGCTCCGGCCACATCACGCATAACCTTCGCGCGATATTCGGTTCTATCCGCCGCGGAGAGAACCCGGATCCGGAACTGCCGGCAAAGATCGAGGCCTTCACCGAATGGTTCTCCGAACAGTTCGAGAAAGGCGACCGCGACACAATACTCGACTGGCGGTTACATGCGCCGTACATTGCCGACAACCACCCGACCGACGAACATCTTCTTCCACTGTTCTTTGCCTACGGCGCTGCGGGGGAGGGTGCGAAGCCGGAACGAAAACACCATTCGCGCCAATACGGGTTTTTCGCCTGGGATTCGTGGTTCTTTCACTAAATCTCTGCGTGAAATGAACGCGCAGGCGTTCGATCAGGCGCACATGACTGATACCGGTTCCAGTCATTCTCGATCTGGGCGAAACTCAGCCCGATCTGGACCCTTTCATCGTTCGATGGAAACGGCGAACGAGTCCAGGTCTCTGTCTTGTCGCGTTTCCGGACGGCGAACCGGTTTCCACTTCGCCTGGAAACGCCTAGCCTGAACCGTTCCGATCGCGGATTTCGAACCGGCCGCGGATTTCGCCTGGCGGTGAATTTTCGACAGCGACATGGGTAACCCGCGACGCCGGCGGCCCCTGCCACAGGAGCCGCACCATCGCGTCCACGGCCGTCTCCGGACCGTCGAGCAGCGCCGAAACCGAGCCGTCCGCCTCGTTGCGCACCCATCCCGCCAGTCCCAGCCGTGTCGCCTCCCGCCGAGTCCACGCGCGAAACGACACTCGTTGTACGCGCCCTGTTATGCGGGCGAGAACGGATTTGCGCGGCTGGTTCATCGAGACTTCCTTCGATGGCGGTTGCGCATCCGGCTGCTTGCGAGGAACAGCAGTCCGGTCACTATGAAGGGGCCACCGATCATCAGATTGACCTGGGCCGGGTTGCCGAGCAGCACGAAGGGCGAAAGGCCGACGAGAACGAAGAGCATACCGCCGAGCCATTCGACACGCCAAGCAAGGACAAGGATCGCCATCAGGACGAAGCTCGGGAGGAGGTGCATTGACAGCGCCACGGCGATTTCACGCCATGGCTTGCCGGGCTCGAAGACGTCGAGCGCGAACATCGAGATGAACAGGATCGCCATGATGCCGAGAAGGCGTGGCGCCCAGTAGAACAGCTTGGTCACGTCTTCCCTGTCGACGTCTTGGCGGGAAATTCCCCGCCGGCGGTGGTTTTTCGAACTTCCGGCCTCTATACTGACAGTATCCGGTTCGGCCATTGCGCGGAACCCGGTCCGCCGTACGGGCTGGCGGCAATCGTCACGATTGCCGGCCTTCTGTTTCAGCGAGACGGCTCGGCCTTCTCGCGTTTCCCGTGCGGTGAAGCGCCATGCGCTTGTCGTCCACTCAGGCGATTTCGATGCTGCCATCCATATTCCCGTCAAGTTCGGGACGGCGGCAATTTGCCGGCGCGACGTCTCCTGCCGTGCCAGAACACGAACCGAATGAGGAAGCCATTGCAAGTTCTCGTCCGAGACAACAACATCGATCAGGCCCTGCGGGTTCTGAAGAAGAAAATGCAGCGCGAAGGCCTGTTTCGCGAGATGAAGGCGCGCCGCTCCTATGAGAAGCCGTCCGAAAAGCGAGCGCGCGAGAAAGGCGAGGCCGTCCGCCGCAGCCGCAAGCAGGCGCGCAAGCTGGCGCAGCGGGAAGGCCTTCTACCGGGCCGCAAGAGGGGCGGCCGCCGGTAGAACTGCGAACCGTCGAACGCGGGACATTGATTGTCGCCTGCGTTCGGCGCTTTCTCGACACCCCGGCTTTCGCGTTTCCCGTCTCGCCGCGCTTGCGGGCATCTGCGCAATTGCCTCCCTCGCTGGCGCGCGTTAATGCTCGGCCATGAACCAAGCCCCTGACGTCCTGCGCATCGCGGTCGCGCAACTGAATCCGACGGTCGGCGATATCGCCGGCAACCTCGCCAAGGCGCGCGAGGCGCGGGCCGACGCCGCGCGCCACGGCGCCGACCTGGTCCTTTTCACCGAGCTGTTCATTGCCGGCTATCCGCCGGAAGACCTCGTCATGAAACCGGCTTTCCTGGCCGCCTGCGAGAAGGCGGTGCGCGATCTCGCCGAGGACACGGCCGACGGCGGGCCGGGCGTCGTCATGGGCGTCCCGCTGGCGCGCGGTCAATTGCGCCACAATTCGATCATGGTGCTCGACGGCGGCAAGGTGACCGCCGAGCGCCACAAGGTGGACCTGCCGAACTACGGCGAGTTCGACGAGAAGCGGGTGTTTCATGCCGGCCCGATGCCGGGACCGCTGGATTTTCGCGGCATACGGCTCGGCATTCCGGTCTGCGAGGACATCTGGGGCGATCTCGGCGTCTGCGAGACGCTGGCCGAAAGCGGGGCGGAGATCCTGCTGGTGCC
>JBAQHA010000728.1:0-5006 GCA_049288075.1 Oricola sp. | reverse complement strand
ATCCGGACCGATCCGGTATGGAAAACCCATGTCGATTTGGGTGCGCATTTCCGATTTCGTGACGGACAGGGCGACGACGGCTTTATCCGGCGTCGTCGAAGCCGTGCGCACGGTCTTTGCCGGCGATCCGGCGACGCGGCGCCGCGTGGCGTTTTCCATCGCCATGATCGCGCTTTCCGCCAAGATGGCCAAGGCCGACGGTATCGTCACGACCGCCGAGGTGGACGCGTTCCGCGAGATCTTCGAGATCCCTGTCGAGGACGCCAGGCGCGTCTCCAGCCTCTACAATCTCGCCAAGCAGGATGTTGCCGGCTACCGCGCCTATGCCCGTCAGGTCGCCGATCTGTGCGGCACGGGCGGCCGCGATTGTCCGCTGCTGATCGACGTTCTCGACGGCTTGTTCCACATCGCCAAGGCCGACGGCATCATCCACCGCAAGGAACTGGATTTCCTGACCGACGTGGCGTCCATCTTCGGCGTTTCCGCCACGGCCTTCGAACGCGTCACTGCCCGCCACGTCGACAAGGGCCACCGCGACCCGTGGCGCATTCTCGGCCTCGAGCGCGGCGTTTCGCACGCCGTGGCCCGCAAGCGCTATCTCGAACTGGTGCGCGAGAACCATCCCGACAACCTGATGGCGCGCGGCCTGCCGGAGGAATTCATCAAGATCGCCAACGATCGCATCGCCGCGATCAACGATGCCTGGGATATGATCGAGCCGGAGCTCAGAGCGGTTCGAGGCGAAGTGGAAACCGGTTCACCGCCCGGAACCGCGAACAGACAAGGTTCGAATCGCGGATGAGCGACGAGGCCTTCGCGCCCGATCATCCGGGCGCCCTTATTCGCGTCTCGCCGAATATCGGCGAGCGCCGGCACGGCAAGCCCGTCGATATCCTGTTGCTGCACTACACCGGCATGGAGAGCGGACCGGGCGCGGAGGACTGGCTCTGCGACCCGAAGAGCGAGGTTTCCTGCCATTACATCGTCCATGAAGACGGCCGGATCGTGCAGATGGTTCCGGAGGAAAGGCGCGCCTGGCATGCCGGGACGAGTTTCTGGAAGGGCGAGACCGACATAAACTCCCGCTCTGTCGGCATCGAAATCGTCAATGCCGGTCACGAATTCGGCCTTCCGGACTATCCTGATCGCCAGATCGAGGCGGTGATCGCCCTGTCGCGCGGCATCCTCTCCCGTCACGCCATCCCGGCCGAGCGCGTGCTCGCCCATTCCGACGTCGCGCCGGGGCGCAAGCGCGATCCCGGCGAATTGTTCCCGTGGGCGTGGCTTGCCGCCGAGGGCATCGGACACTGGGTCGAGCCGGCGCCTCTCGGAGGCGGACGTTTCTTCTCCGTTGGCGACAAAGGCCAGCCGGTGGAGGCTTTGCAGTCGATGCTGGCGCTCTACGGCTACAACGTCGCGATCAGCGGCGAATTCGATCAGCGGTTGGCCGCGGCGGTCGCCGCCTTCCAGCGCCATTTCCGCCCCGGGCGCGTCGACGGCGTCGCCGACGCATCGACCATCGCCACGCTGCATCGGCTGCTTTCGGCATTGCCGGCCTACGCCTGAAGCTCCAAATATTGGCGGTAACGCCATGTTTCATAACGGAAATATTGCGCCCGCACACAAAGAGTGATGCGATGCGTCGGAACCGCGCCACGTTTCGCCCCGATGAGCGCCGTTCAACGAAACTTCCGTAACGGGGTAATATGACGAAACTCACCGCCATTGGCACGATCGTGCTTTTGTCGCTGGCCGCCACTGGCTGCCAAACCACCGCATCGAACTCGGCCGAACCTCTCGGCTATGCTTCCACCAGAACGGCCAGGTCCGCCGAAAAACCCTACGACAATATCGTCTCCAAATACGCCGGCGAATACGGCGTGCCCGTCGAACTTGCCCACGCGGTGATCTTCACCGAAAGCAGATACCGCGCCGATGCGCGCGGTTCGGCCGGCGAAATCGGCCTGATGCAGCTGAAGCTGGCCACCGCCCGCGGCGTCGGCTATCGCGGATCGGCCAAAGGCCTCTACGATCCGGCAACGAACATCGAATACGGCATGAAGTATCTCGGCGGAGCCTACAAGCTCGCCGGCGGCACGACCTGCGGCACGATACTGAGATACAATGCCGGCCATGGCGCAAAGCGCATGAACCCGGTCTCGCAGGCCTACTGCAACAAGGTCGCCAAGCTTCTCAACTGACGGCGTCGGCCATGGCGTTGAGGAAAGCGTCCATCTGGGCAAGGCTTTCCTCGGCCTGGACCGTGTCGAATCCCTGGAACACGTGGCAGCCGCCGGGATAGATCCCGAGCTCCACGCCGTTCCCGGCGGCATTCCAGCGCTGCGCCATCATCATCGTGTCGTCGATCAGCAGGTCGCGCGTGCCGCAGGAGAACAACGCCGGCGGCAGGCCTTCGAGGCGGGCGTAGAGCGGCGACACGTCCGGATCGCGCGTGTCCTCGCCGCCCTGCAGGAAGTTCTCCGTGAACTTGAACACGTCGCGCGTCGACAGGATCAGTTTGTCCGGTCCCCAGTTGCGCACACTGGGCGTGCCGCCGAGATCGTAGCATCCGGCGACGAGATTGGCGGCGTGAAACGGCGTCAGCCCGTGTCGGTCCCGAAGCCTGATGAGCGTCGCGGCGGACAGGTGCGCGCCCGCCGACTCCCCGCCGATGGCGAGGAACCGGCGCGGAATGTCGTGTTCCATCGACGAGACCAGCCACAGCGCCGCCGCCTCGCAATCGTCGCACGCGGCCGGGTAGGGGTGTTCCGGCGCGAGCCGGTAGTCGACCGAGATCGTGACGAGGCCGGTATTCTCCGCCAGCCGCCGCAGCCGTTCGTCGTTCTCCGATGGCGTGCCCATCACCCAGCCGCCGCCATGGATGTGCAGATAGGTGCCGCGCGCCTTGCGGGTGCGCGGATGCAGGACGCGCAGCGGGATGTCGTGGCCGGGACCGTCGATCATGTAGACCTCGGCATGCGGGTCCGGTGCGCGGAGCGGAAACGAGCCGCGCCCGGCGGCGCGCGCCGTGCGGATTTCCGGCGGCGAGTATTTCCATATGTCCGGAGCCTTCGACAGCCGGTCGAGGATGGCGGCGTTGTGCTTTTCCACCTCCGGCGCGATCGCCGAATCGGAAAAGACCTCCGCCTGGGGCCATCGGGGCTGTCCGGGATATGCCATCGGATTGTCCTGCTTCTGCCGGGATCGCATTGCTCGTCATCCGCGTATCACGCCATGCCGGGGTTCGCCAATTCCGGATTGGCGGCAGCTTGCCCCGCGTTTCGGTTCATTTCTGCCCCAAACAGTGCGCCAACCCGGCAGTTTGACGGCGGTCGCCTTGACAGCCTATGTCTTGGGTCCGTCATAATCGGGGGGAAGTCGAATCCGTGATGCACGGACGATTCGGGGGAGTGTGGCAATGGCGGTAAATATACTGGTAGCGGATGACCATCCCCTTTTTCGGGATGCGATCAAATCTGCCATCAGCATTCCGCTTGGCGACGAACTCGAGCCGCCCGTCGTGATCGAGGCCGAAGACTTCGGTTCGGCCATGGCCGCGCTCGCCGCCAATCCCGAAACCGACCTTGTCCTGCTCGATCTGTCCATGCCCGGCTCCAGCGGCCTGTCGGCGCTGGTTTCCGTGCGCGCGGCCTTTCCCGCCGTTCCGGTGATCGTCATTTCCGGCACCGACGACGTCTCCACGGTCCGCCGTTCGATCGAACTTGGCGCCTCCGGCTTCATCTCCAAGTCCGCCCGCACCGATGCGATCCGCAAGGGTGTCGCCGACGTGCTGGCCGGAGAGATCGCTTTGCCCGACGGCATGAACCTCGGTTCGGAGCATGATCCCGAGATCGGCGAACTGATCCGCCGCATCCGCACGCTGACGCCGCAGCAGGCTCGCGTGCTCGGCATGCTGGGCGAGGGGCTTCTCAACAAGCAGATTGCCTATGAGCTCGGCGTCTCCGAGGCGACCATCAAGGCCCATGTCTCGGCGGTGCTGCAGAAACTCAATGTCGACAGCCGCACCCAGGCTGTGATCCTGCTGTCGAAGATCGGCTCCGACATGCTGCGCGAGGATCAGGAGTAGTTGCGGCCCCTTCGCTACTCCGTCAATGTCACGCTGGACGGCTGCTGCGATCATCTCGCGATAAATCCGGATGAGGAACTGCATCGTCACGCGGCCGGCATCATCGCGCAGGCCGATGCCCTGCTCTTTGGCCGGGTGACCTACATGATGATGGAGGATGCCTGGCGGCCGGTGGTGAGCACGGGAGCAAGGCCCGAGTGGATGCCCGACTGGATGGAGCCGTTCGCCCGAACCATCGACGCGGCGCGCAAATACGTCGTCTCGGACACGCTGGAAGCGGTTGATTGGAACGCGGAACTTGTGCGCGGAAGTGATCTGGAAAGGACCGTCCGCCAACTCAAGCAGCAGCCTGGCAAGGGGCTGTACGTGGGAGGCCTGCAGCTCCCGATGGCGCTGGCGGAGCTCGGATTGATCGACGAGTACGAGTTCATTGTTCACCCCAGGTTGGTGGGCCATGGGCCTGTGCTGTTCGCGGGGCTCTCGAGAAGCGTCGATTTGAAGCTCGTCGGCCGGCACGAGTTCGGCTCGGGCGCGGTGGTGCTGTCCTATCGGCCGGCGATCTAGAGTTTTGTTGCCGCGGGCCGGGGGCCTGCCTCACTCCGCCGCGGCGATCCTGTCGGGCGTGACGCTCGCCAGCAGCGCGCGCAGCGCGGCCGGCTTCAGCGGCTTGTTGAGGATCTGGATATCGGCGTTTCCGGCGGCCGTGCGCACTTCCGCCGACCGGTCTGCGGTGATCAGCACCGCCTCCATCGACGGGTCGAGGCGCGCCCGCACGGCGGCGATCACGTCCAGCCCGTTCTCGCCGTCGAGGTGATAGTCGGCGATGATGGCGTTGGGTACGCAACCGGCCTCCGCGATGGCCTTCAACAGGCCTGACTGGGTCGCGGCGGAAACCACCTTCGCGCCCCAGCCTTCAAGC
>JBAQHA010000727.1:0-2983 GCA_049288075.1 Oricola sp. | reverse complement strand
CTCCAGCACGACGAATTCCTCGTAGAGCGAAAGCTGCTCTACCAGCATTTCGCGCAGATCGGTGTCGTCATCGACCAGAAGTATTGTCCGTGGATTCATCGGTTGTCCCGCCTCGTTGGTAGGTAGTCGCCGCTTTCACTCTTTGCACAGGTTCCCTGTCATGGAAATGTGAACGGCAAAAGCGCATCACGCGCCATTGCACCAAGATGTGATTGATAAACGTGAACGAAAAAGGGCGGGCGGAAAAGCAGTGATTTCAACGATGACGGTGCGCCGCGCGCCGCGCGACGGCCGCAAGGGATTGCTGTGGGCCGGCGGGCGGGCATTTCCCTGCGCGCTCGGCCGCAGCGGCGTGCGGATGCCGAAACGCGAGGGCGACGGCGCGACGCCCGCCGCCGCGATGCGAATCGTTTCCGGCTGGTTCCGCGCCGACCGGATGGCCCGGCCGCTTTCCCGCGTCGCGCTCGTGGCGATCACGCCGCGCGCCGGCTGGTGCGATGCCCCGGCCGATCCCAACTACAATCGCCCGGTTCGCCTGCCTTTTGCGGCCAGCCACGAGAAAATGCTGCGCGGCGATGGCCTCTACGACGTCTGCCTGGTGCTCGACTGGAACCTGGAGCGGGAGCCGACGAAGCGGAAACCGGCTCGCGATCCGGACCCGCGGCCAAAGAGGAAAATCTCGCCGCGCGGCCGCAAGCGCCATGGCGGCTCGGCGATCTTCCTGCATGTTGCCAAGCCGGGATTTCCCCCGACCGAGGGCTGCGTCGCCGTCGCGCCGGACACGATGCGCTGGCTCCTGCCGCGCATCGGTCCCGAAACGGTGGTGAGGACGGTTTTCTAGACGCCGAAGGCGCCGATGATACCGCCCATGATCAGCGCGACGATGAGCCAGTGGATGCCGTCGATGATCGACAGGTTCCAGCCGAAGCCCTGGTAGCGCTGGTTCACGGTCAGCGTCGTCGCCATGAAGCCGAGCCACAGGAGGAAGGCCGAGATCAGGCTGTTGGTGATCGTGACCTGACCGTCGCCGAGATGGCCGATCACGCCGGCCATCGTCCAGGCCATGATCAACTCGCTGATGAAGCTGGTCGCGATCAGCACGATCGACATCTTGGCGTTGGCCGGGTCGATGCGCGCCGCTTTCATCCACGCCTTGCCGAGCCAGCCGTAATAGATCGCGCCCGCGAGAAAGGCCGCGACTGCGGCGACCAGAACAGCGATGTAGTTGACGCCGCCAAATGCCATGAGTGTCCTCCCGAAAATTCTCCCGCGCGGAGGAAACACCGACCTGCGACAAAACTCAAGCGAATCGCCAGACGCTGGTCTTCTTCACCTCCGAATCCTCCAGCGCCCGCGTTACCGGCACCTCGTAGGATGCGAGCGGCGCCAGCTTTTCGCGTGGCAGGTAGGACCGGCCTGGGTCGCCGACGAGCACGATAACGCCCCTGTTCGCGAGCGCCGAAAACCATGGCGCGACCGCCGCGCTCATGGCCCTGTCGAAGAACACGTCACCCGCCAGCACGATCTCTGCGTCCAATGTCATGTCGCCGACGAGATCGCGCCCGTCCCAGCCTATCGCGACGCCGTTGACCTCTGCGTTCAGCGCCACCGCCGTCTTGCAGAACGGGTCGATGTCGTTCGCCGTCACCCGCGCCGCGCCGGCCTTCGCTGCGGCGACGGCCACCAGCCCCGAGCCGGTCGCGAAATCGAGCACGCGCTTGCCTCTCACCATGTCCGGATGGTCGAGCACGTAACGCGCCAGCCCCTGCCCGCCGGCCCAGGCGAAGGCCCAGAACGGCGGCTCCAGGCCGATTTCCTGCAATTCCTCTTCGGTGCGATGCCACAGATCATGCGCCTCGTCGGCGAGATGCAACCGGATTTCCGGCACATGCGGCGGCGCCATGATTGCCGTGTTGGCGCGGATGAACTCCGCCTTGGACCGGTCCATCACATCGGCGGATTGTCGAGCCCGCCCATGCGGCAGACTTCCAGCCACTCGTCCTGCGTCACCGGCTGCACCGACAGCCGCATCGAGGTGACGAGCGCCATCTTCGCGAGCTTCGGATTGTCCTTGACCGCCTTCAGCGTGACTGGCGCCGGCACGTCGGTGACGGCCCTGATGTCCACGCATTCCCAGCGCGGATCCTCGGTTGTCGTGTCGTGATGGGCGAGCGCGCAGACCTCGACGATGCCGACGACCTCCAGCCCCTCGTTGGAGTGGTAGAAGAAGCCCTTGTCGCCGATCTTCATGGCCCGCATGTTGTTGCGCGCCAGGTAGTTGCGCACGCCGTCCCACTGTTCGCCGGCCTTGCCCCTCGCCTTCAGCATCTCCCAGGAGAACTTGAAGGGCTCGGATTTGAACAGCCAGTAATTCGCCATGCTTCGTCTCCCGATTGTCCGGCCCTGACTACAACAGCCTTGGCGGCGGTCAAGCCTCCGCCTTGAGCGGCCGCGTCATCAGCGCGTCGATGGCGTCTTCGATGGCGAGCCTGCCTGAAAGAATGCCGTCGACCGCTGCGATGATCGGTGCATCGATTCCGCGCTCCCGAACGATCTTCGCGGCGATCGATGCCGTGAACACGCCCTCGGCGAGCGGCCGGCGCGACAGGTCTTCGCCCCGCGCCAGCGCCGCTCCATAGGCGAAGTTGCGCGATTTCTCCGAACCGCAGGTCAGGATCAGGTCGCCGAGACCGGACAGGCCGGCAAGCGTCTCCGGCTTTGCGCCCAGCGCCGAGGCGACCCGCTGCAATTCCGCGAAACCGCGCGTCGTCAGCGCCGCGATCGCGCTCGCGCCCAAGGCCCGGCCGTGCACGATGCCGGCGGCGATCGCCAGCACGTTCTTGAGCGCTCCGCCCAGTTCGACCCCGGCGAGATCGTCGGAGGCATAGCAGCGCAGCGTCCGGCTCGACAGCGCCTCGGCGAGTGCCTTCGCCGTCTCCATGTCGTGGGCGGCGACGGTGACCGCCGTCGGCAGCCCGGCGGC
>JBAQHA010000726.1:0-3222 GCA_049288075.1 Oricola sp. | reverse complement strand
AGCGTCACTTCTTCTTCAGTTTCGCAAGCATGCCCTTGAGACCCGATTTCGGCTTCTCCTTGATCACGCCGCGACCGGTCACCAGATGCGCGATGTTCGACAAGCTCGCGACGATCGGATTGGCGGCGTCCGTCTCGGCCAGCATGCGGCCGTTGTTGGACGCCGTGCCGAACAGTTGCGCGTCGAAGGGAATAACGGCGACCGGTTCGAGCCCCAGCGGTTCGGCGAAATCGGACACGGCGATCTCCGGGCGTTTCGGCATACCGACCTGATTGAGGATCAGCCGCGGAGAGAAATCGTTCGGGCGCAGCTTGCGCAGCGTGTCGATCATGTTCTTGGCGTTACGCAGGTTCGCCAGTTCGGGCGACGCGACGATGACCACCTCGTCGGCCTGTTCCAGCGTGCGCCGGGTCCACCCGTTCCACACATGCGGCACGTCGAGCACGACATAGGGCGCCGTGCGCTGAGCGACGTCGACGAGTTGCGCGAAGGCGTCGGGGTCGAAGTCATAGACCTTGTCGAGCATCGACGGCGCGGCCAGCAGCGACAGGTGCTCGGCGCAGCTTGCCAGCAGACGGTCGAGATAGACCTCGTCGATGCGGTCCGACGAGAACACCGCTTCGGCGATGCCCTGGGCCGGATCCTGGTCGAAGTTGATGTTGGCCGTGCCGAAAGGCAGGTCCATGTCAGCGATCACCACCTCGGCCTGGAAAAGCGTCGAAACCGCCCAGGACACGTTGTGCGCGATGGTCGAGGAACCGACGCCGCCCTTGGCGCCAATGAACGCGATGGAGCGTCCGAGCGGCGCGGCCTCCGGATCGATGAACAGGGTCGAGACGGTGTTCATCAGATCGGCGATCGTGACCGGCGCGACGATGTATTCGGACACGCCGTTCCTGATCAGTTCGCGGTAGAGCGAGACGTCGTTGTTGTGGCCGATGATGACGACCTTGGAGTTCGGGTCGCAGACCTCGGCGAGTTCGTTCAGACCTCGGAACAGCACGTCGGGCGCGGCCGACGATTCCAGGACAATCAGGTTCGGCGTCGGCGCCGTCTGGTAGAATTCGACGGCCGCGGGAATTCCGCCCATGTAGACGCGCGTCTGCGCCTTGGACATGCGGCGGTCCTCGCCCATCCGGCCGATGGGCGCAGCGACGCCCTCGGTTTCGCAAAATGCCTGGATGGAGATGCGCGGAACCGGCCGCACCTGGTTGAGCGCGGCCATATCGCCGGGATCGGCCGCGAGCTGTTCGCGGTGGTCTTCGCTGTAAGCAACGTCTGACATGCTACTCTATCCCCGCTTAGTAACTGACCTCGGACGCGGCGCCGCGCGGGCCTTTCTGATAGGCCTCGATCACGGCTGCGCGTTCGGTCGCGTCGATCTGGCTCGACTGGCGCGGCCCCATCAAATCAACCGGATTGGCGATGATCGCCGCCAGGTTGGCCTGCGAGGAGCAGCCGTAGTCGTAGTAGTGCCGGTTTTCCGTCGTCTCGGTCATGTCGGCCGGCCAGTTGCCGCACTTGTCCGTCCCCGCCGTCACGGCGTTGTAGGACAGGCGCACCGCCGCGGACGATCCGTGCTGGGCGGCATCATAATGCTGCACGATGATGCGCTTGCGCGACGCACCGCCATCGACCAACGCCTGCACGATCACGGACTGGATTTGCTTCGCGGCATGCTCGTTGGGCGAGCCCGACGGCATCATAACGAACAGAGACCCGGTGCCGGCTTCGGCGAATTCCACCGCGAATGCGCGGATGTTGGACCGGACCGGAAGGTTGATCTCTCGGGCGCCGGATGCGATCGGGATGTCCAGCGTGTGTTCCTTCTCGGACAGCACGATCGGATGACTGGTGCGATAATCCTCCGGAACGCTTCCGACCTGGATCGGATCCCGGCCCAGCGAGCCGCAGCCCGAGAGGGCCGTCGCGAGGAGCAGCGCACCTGCTGAATTGACATAGGCTTTGAAACGCATCGGACCCCGCTCCTATTTGTAGATGAATCCGACGGCGCCGTAATAACGGCCGTCCGGAAGATCCTTCTCGACGGTCCCGTAGATGCGGTTGACGCGTCCGAGAAGATTGCCCGTCCGATCGCTCGCCGGGTTCAAATTGTCGGTCGGCAGCGCCAGCTTGTTCGGCGCGGTCGGGCGCACGAGGTAGGGCGTTACCGTTATGACCAGTTCGGATTCATTGCGCACGAAGTCGCGGCTTCGAAACAGCGTGCCCAGCACCGGAACCTTGGACAGGCCCGGGAAGCCGCTGACGACCTGACGCACATCGTCGCGAATGAGGCCGGCGATCATCATCGCGCCGCCGGAGGGCAGCTCGACGGTCGTGTCGGCGAGGCGCTTGCGCAGCGACAGCACGTTGGTCGCCGCGCCCGTGCCGCCAATCGACAGCGGGACGGTGCCTTCGACCGTCGGTTCGGAAACCGAGGTGCGGATCTTCAGGCTGATGCGACCCGGTCCGAGCACCACCGGCGTGAACTCGAGGCCGATGCCGTAGTCCAGCGTCTCTATGTTGTAGGTGTTGCCGCCGTCCTGGTCGACGTTGGAACCCTTGATGATATTGTATTCGCCGCCGACCTTGAACACGGCCTTCTCGCCCGAGATGGCGGTGAGCGTCGGCGTCGCCAGCGTGCGCATCACGCCCGCCTCTTCCATCGCCTGGAAATAGGCGTCAAGCTGGAGACCTGCGATCGAGGCGCCGAGCGCGACGCCGGAGTTCGTCAACGGTTTGCCGAGCGCGCCGGCGATGCCCTCGGAAATTCCGGAGAAAGTGATCCCGTGATCGCCGGTCCGGTTCGCGAGCATGTTGACGCCGAGCTGCTTCATGACCGAGCGCTGCACTTCGGCGACCGTGACCTTGAGCGTGACCTGATCGCCGCCGACGATGTCGAGCAGGTTGACGATCTGACTGGAGCCGCGGCGGAAGAAGAACGAGAAGGAGTCCTGCGTGGCGTCGCCGCCCTTGACGAAGATCTCGGCAAGCTGGCTGGCCTTGGCGGCATCCTGCGGCGTCTGAACGGTGCCGCTCAGCACGATGTTGTCGTTGATGATCTCGGACTTGATCTCGGAGTCCGGTATGAAGCGGGCGAGATAGCGGTCGAGGCCGGAGACGTCGCGCTCGATGCGCAGATCGAGGCTGACGACCTGTTTGCCCGCCTTGTCGAAAATGAAGATGTTGGTCTCGCCGACCTTCTTGCCGAACAGATAGATG
>JBAQHA010000725.1:0-1650 GCA_049288075.1 Oricola sp. | reverse complement strand
GCGCAAGAGCGCGTCGCGGTTGCGTTCGATCGCCACTGGCCAGTTCACCATGTCCTTCCGGTTCCTCTTCAAAGGGCGAGGAAAGGATAAGGGAGGTTTGAGAGAGGTGGATAGATTCGGGGTGAATTATTTCTCTGATGAGGTCGATTGGCCTCGGCGCGACTGTCCAACTCCGTGGGGCTGACGGCATGTCCGACGGCGAAGAACAACCCGGAACATTGTTGACCGCCGCGCCAAGCGGCGCCTTCACGGAATGGGTCCTCGGGTCAGGCCCGAGGATGACGGAGGGTGGGAGCGCCATCGCGGCTAATCGCTGACATCGGGCCGCCCCCTCATGCATTTTCCTCCGCTTAGCTTGCAGCCAAACCGCTGAAATTGCCCAAGCCCTTAGCTTTCGCTCCGGGCGTTCGAATCCCGAAAAGCCAATCGCTGGCTTTTCGCAAGACGGTTCTCAACCCCTCACCCGTTTTCGCCAGTTCACGGAACGCCCGTCCCCACCTGCCCGAGGTCGAGCCACGGGTCTCGACCCGTCCTTCGGACCCACACGGGGAGAAGGAAGGCGGGGTCGGGAGGCCGCGCGAAAAAAAGGCGGCCCCGAGGCCGCCTTTTCAAACGGATTGCCGCTGGCCTGTCAGGCTGCCGCGACGGCGCGTTTGGCCATGACCTTGACCAGGTTGGCGCGGTATTCGCCGGTGCCATGGAGGTCTGACAGCATGTCGTCGGCGTCAACGCTCAGGCCGTCGAGGGCCGAGGCGGAGAAGTCCGACGCCAGCGCGGATTCGGCGGCGTCCCAGCGGAAGACGCCGTCGGACCCGGCGCCGGTGACCGCGACCCTGACGCCGTCGCCACCCTTCGCGACGAAGACGCCGGCCATGGCGTAGCGCGAGGCCGGGTTCGGGAACTTGGCGTAGCCGCACCGGTCCGGCGCCGTGAACGAGACTGCGGTGACGATCTCGCCGTCGTCGAGCGCGGTCTCGAACATGCCGGTGAAGAAATCATCGGCCGCGATCTCGCGCTTGTCGGTGTGGATCGTCGCGCCGAGCGCCAGCATCGCCGACGGATAGTCGGCGGCCGGGTCGTTGTTGGAGATCGAGCCGCCAATGGTGCCCATGTGGCGCACATGCGGATCGCCGATATGGCCGGCGAGATGGCAGATCGCCGGGCAGACCGCCTTCAGTTCGGCGGAGCCCGCCACTTCGGCATGGGTCGCGCCGGCGCCGATCTTCACCGACTTGCCGTTGACCGCGATGCCCTTGAGCGCCGCGATGTGGCGCAGGTCGATCAGCACGTCGGGCGACGCGAGGCGCTGCTTCATGGTGGGGATCAGCGTCTGGCCGCCGGCGACATATTTGCCGGCATCGGCCTCGCCCATCATTTTCACGGCTTCGTCAACGGAGCCGGGGCGCTTGTAACTTGTCTCGTACATCTTGAGTTCTCCCTTCGGGGCGCGAGTAGCGAGTAGCGAGTAGCGAGCAGGGTTTGGCATCCTGCCCGGTTCGCTCGTGTTTTCCCTATTCGCTACTCCCTATTCCCTATTCGCTCTTCTTCTCTTCAGCCGTGGATGGCCTTCCACACCTTCTGCGGCGTGGCGGGCATGCTCAGGTCGTTGTTGCCGATGGCGTCGGTGATGGCGTTGATCACCGCCGGCGG
>JBAQHA010000724.1:0-2131 GCA_049288075.1 Oricola sp. | reverse complement strand
GCCTAGGAGGGAGTACTCCGCCGTGGCGAAAACGTAGATGAGCCACGCGGTCCACGGATCGCGAAGGCTGGCAAAAAAGGTTTCTTTCAAGGCTTTCAACAGGTGCGGGCTGAGCATGATTACTCCTTGTGTCAGCGCGGTGGTAGCGACCGGCGGGAACGCCGAGTTTCATTGAGGAAGGTGGTTCTGTGATTCTGTCTTTGCCACTTCGCAGCGTTTTTTTACGGCATGGCCGTTCCTTTCTATGGTGCGAGCGAAGGGCACTCCGCGCCCCCTGGGAGAGATATGGTTTTCTTCGGTTCGATTGGGCCGTAGAACCGCCTTTGCGATCTCCATTTTATCATGCATCGCCGGAGCGTTCGGCGGAGCCCCGGTGGCCTTGGCGGTATACGGCTTCTCGGTGGTCGATGGCGATACGCTCCGGCTGAACGGCGAGCGGGTTCGACTCCTCGGCATCGACGCGCCGGAGAAGTCGCAGACGTGCGACAAGGACGGGAACGCCTAGCGCTTCGGTGAAGCCGCAACGGCGTACATGCGCGAACTGACGGACGGCAAGCAGATCATTTGCAAGAACGAGGGCCGCGACCGCTACAAACGTCACCTGGCGCGCTGCACCGCTGACGGCGAGGATCTGTCTCGCGTGATGCTGCGGGCAGGCATAGCTGTTCGGTACTCACGGGAGCTTGAGACCCTGGAGGACCTGGCGGACGAGCCTGCGGCTCGATCAGCCCTGACCGAAGGCCTCGGTCTCTATGGGTCGCAATTCGAAAACCCGAAGGACTATCGCGGCCGGCAAGGAAAAGACGGCGGGGATAGCTCCTAGAGGGTTCTCCGGGCAGTAGGGGAAATAAAACTGTGCGTCCGGCGCGGCCCCCTCCCGATCGCGGCCTTGATTTCGAGCCGGATACTTAGATTTCAAGTCCGATAATGCGTCGATCCAGCAACTGGGGCTCTCGCAGCGATCGGGCCAGGTCGTACCCCGGCGGAGAGTAATAGGGGTTTGAATTCCTCATCAAGTTGGCCAGACAAGACCTATCCTGCTCGGACAGTGATTGCCACCACGCTTCCGAGAAGTACGTGTTCTCGCAATGCGCGAAGAAAAACTGTACCAGAAATCGCGGAAGCACTGCATCGTCTAACGCCATGACTTCTCTCATGTACTCACTCGGCGCGGTATCAATCGAGCGCCAAATGAAAACAACGCTCACACCTCGCGGGCTGATATCCACGCCGAACGACAACCATTGCATTTTTGCGGCTGGATCATGAAGCGTTTGCAACTTCTTACCGCTTAAGGAGCGGTTCGGCGTGATGGAGCCCGTCACGGCAACGACCATCGGTGTATCCAGGACGAACTCACAAATCGCATACTCTGCATAGTCTTTGTTGAGAAAATTCTGATCCATCTCCGCTTTGATCTCGCGAAGATCCGCAAGACCTTTTTCGAGACCGGCTTGCTGCACATTCAACCTGTGCTGCACAAGTTGTTGGATATCTATGGGAGCACCATAGTCAACGAGGCTTTTGATTGCCGGATTCGCCTGCGTGGCGCTAATTTTCTGGAAGAATTCCCAGCAAATCGCTCTGTACGCGATCAGGAAACATTGCTCTGGCGATCCGGAGAACTCCACCGTTTCGAGCGCGGCGAAGGTTTCCGTATCGTGCTTCCCGCAAAATGCGGTGAAAGTTGAAGCCTCCTTCCATCCCCTTCGGTACGCATGCATGATTCCATCATCATCCATCCGTGGCGGATGGAACGTCATTACGTGATTTTTCGAATCCGATATCGCCTTCAGCACGCGTGATCGCTGAAGCGTATGAGCCGACACGACTTTGCGACAGGTCGCTGCCGAGGCTTGGGGGTGCAGACAGGTAATATGCTTTCCCGCCTTGTGGACCTTATTGGCAATAGCCTGCAAGGGAAGCGGCGCCTTCGCCTCCCGCCCAAGGTGGCAGCGTTTATATTTCAGTCCCGATCCGCACCAGCACAGATCATTTCGCCCCTTCTTGTTCTTGGCCATTTTGCTCCTTATTCAGCGCTTCTTTTTGCACCTGCTATTCGACCTTTAGGCATATTTCCGCTTCCGCTCAAGTTATACCTTGAAGACATTATTCCCGCGTTTCTTCGAAT
>JBAQHA010000723.1:0-3701 GCA_049288075.1 Oricola sp. | reverse complement strand
GGACGGGCCGCTCGGATAGGAGCCGCCGATGATGGTCGAGAGCAGGCCGTCCCTGGCGATGTGGTCGACGCCCTTGATGCCGTACATGTCGCCGGCGGCGATCGGATGCAGCGTGGTCAGATTGCGCGGATGGCCGTGGCGATCGAAGCGCGCGCCGAGCGCGGCCAGCACCTTGTCCGGACAACCGAGGCCGGACGAGGACGACACGGAGACGACCGCATTGTCCTCGATGCGGGCGACGGCGTCCTCGGCGGAAACGATCTTTCCGGTCATCGCCTAGAGGCCCCCGTAATCGACCGCAACGGCCCGGCCGGTCTGCGCGGCCTCGCGCACGGCAAGCGCCACGGCGAGCGACTTGGCGCCGTCGACGCCATCGGCGGACGGACGGCCCTTGCCGGCGACCGCATCTACGAAGAGCGACAGGGCGCGGCCATAGAGATTGTGGTTCGAGAACGGCACAACATGGCGGCCGGAGTCATCGGCCAGTTCGATTTCGCCGACCGGCTGCTGGGTCATGACGCCGCGCGCGAAAACGGAGCCTTCCGTGCCGTGGACTTCGATGCCGGTGCCGGCGAAGGGATGGGTAAAGCTCTCATGGGTCTGCACCATGACGCCGGACGGCATGGTCCAGGCCGACATGACGCTGTCCTCGACGCCCGCGCCCATGCCGGACACGCCGGAACGGGCGACGACCTCGGCCGGGTCCTCGCCGAGATAGAAGCGCACCGTGTCGGCGTCGTGCACCGTGATGTCGGGAATGACGCCGCCGCCGGCAGACGCATCGTTGATGCGCCAGCCCTGCAGGTGGGCGGGCAGATGGACGGCATGGAATACGCGAACCGACAGGATTTGGCCGAGACGGCCGGACGAAATCAGGTCGCGGACCGCGAGATGCGAGCCGGCGTTGCGCAAATGGTGGTTGGTCGCGAAGACGACGCCCTTCGTTTCCGCCGCGCGCACCATCGCCACGGCGTCCTCCAGCGTCATCGCCAACGGCTTTTCGCAGAGCACGTGCTTGCCCGCGGCGATCGCGGCCATGGCCTGGGGGAAATGCTTCTCGTTAGTCGTCGAGATATAGACAACCCCGATAGCCGGGTCGGAGAGAATGGCGTGGAGATCGGTCGTCGCCTCGGGGATCCCGTGCCTTGCGGCATAGTCTGCGCCACGGGCGGCATCGGAGCTCATCACGGATTTCACCGCGTGGCCGGCCTGCGCGCGGATCGCCGCGATCACGTGTTCGGACGCGATCGTGCTCGCGCCGATAAGGCCCCACTGCATATCGTCCTCCCGAATTGGCGGTTGTATTGGTACGTTCCAATAACTTTTAGAACGTGCTATTGGATCGTTCCAAAGGAGTCAAATGGAATTTTTTGCGAGACAACGGAGCAGACGGGTCCGCGACGCCGCGGCGACACTCGACGTCGAAGAGGTGACGGACCATGCGGAAATCGCGGCGACTCTGGAGCGCGGGCTGGCAGCCTGGACCGGACGATTTCCGCCGATGTTGTAGAAACGCAACGATCCCCGGCAATTCCGTTGTTCCGCGCCCGCTTCGCGCCAAGTAAAGGTTTACATCGCCGTTTCGGGGATACTACAAGATTTGAGGGGTCCATGATGGATCGCCCAAAGCGAAGCGTCGAAAGATGCACCGTCGCCGGAAATGCGGCGACGCGAGTAGCGGAAACATTTCAGTTTCGATCGGTTGGACGGGCCAATCGGCAACCGGGAATCCCGGGCTCTCCCAAGAGTTCGGGATTTTCGCTTTTCAGGCCCGGGATCAGGTCAATGGCCAAACGCGGGGAATGACGAGCATCGCGGCGGCAAAGGTCGTCAGGTCGAGCAGGAAGCCGAGACGCAGGAAATCCGCGAAGCGGTAGCCGCCGGCATTGTAGACCAGCGTGTTGGTCTGATAGCCGATCGGCGTCATGAAGCTGGCCGAGGCCGCCATCATCACGGCGACGACGAAGGGACGCGGATCGAGGCCGAGCGAATGGGCGAGGCCGATCGCGACGGGCGTGACGATCACCGCGACGGCATTGTTTGTGACGATCTCGGTCAGGATCGTGGCCAGCACATAGACGGCGGCAAGCGCTGCCAATGGCGGCATGTCCGCCAGTATCGGTGCGATGTAGCCGATCATGATCTCGACGAGGTGGGTCTTCTGCATCGCCACACCAACGGAGAGCATCGCGAAGATGAGTCCAAGAATGCGCCAATCGACGGATTGCACCGCCTCCTCCACCTCGACGCAGCGAAGAACCAGCACGGCGACGGCGCCGATCAAAGCCAGCGCCGCGATCGGCATCAGGTTGAATGCCGCTCCGACGACGACCGCGCCGGTGATGATGATCGCGGCGGGCGCCTTGGAGCGGCGGAAGCCGCGCTCCGACGGCTGGGCGACGTTGACGAGATTGTTGTCCTCGGCAAAACGGGCGAGATCCTCCGGCGCACCTTCGACGAGCAGCGTGTCGCCGACTTCCAGCGGCGCGGTCTCGAAACGATCGGCCATGTTCATGCCTCCCCGATGCAAGGCCATCGGATAGACACCGTAGCGCCGCCACAGACGCAGATGGCGCAGCGTGCGCCCGAGAACGCGGGCGCCGGGGCCGATCAGGATTTCCACGATCTCCGAGGAGCGCGCGCCGGTCTGCTGCAAATGGCTGGCGGCGCCGAGCGTCAGCTCGCCCTCCTCCTTCATCGACAGTATCTCCGCGACCGGCGTGCGCAGCACGACGATGTCGCCTGCTTCAAGGACGATCGTGTCGAGTTCGCGCCGCAGCGAGGCGTCGCCGCGAATAACGTCGACAAGGCGGCGGTCGGGGCGGTTGAACGGCGAAACCGAACGCACCGGCGCGCCGCAAAAGGGCGAATCCTGCTCGATCACGGCCTGGACGATAAAGCGGCGCCCCGAGGTCACGGCGGTAATGCTGCTGGCGGTTTCGCGCTCGGGCAGGAGCCTGCGGCCGAGCACCATCGCGACGATGCCGGCCAGCGTCGCGACGATGCCGACCGGGGCGATTTCGAGGATATGGAACGGCGCGATGCCGAGATCGCGCGCGACGCCGTCGACGAGCAGGTTGGTCGAGGTGCCGATCAGGGTGCAGGTGCCGCCGAGGATCGCCGCATAGGACAACGGAATCAGGGTGCGCGACGGGGATTCGCCCATTTCGCGCGCCATCGATGTGGCGACCGGGATCATCAGCATGACCAGCGGCGTGTTGTTCATGAATGCCGAGGCGGCGGCGACCGCGACGAGAAAGGCGGTATAGGCGACCATCGGCGACGTGCGCGCATGCGTCGTCACGATCCGGGCGAAATATTCGATTGCTCCGGTGCGCACAAGCGCGGCCGACAGCACGAACATCGCCGCGATTGTCACCGGCGCGGCCGACGACAAGGTAGCCAGCACGTCGGAAATGTCGAGGATACCGACGATCAGCAGCACGGCGACGACAACGCCGGCCGTGATCTCCGGCGGCCGCCATTCGACGACGAAAGCGATCAGCATCGCGACGATGGCGAGCGCGACGAAGGCTGGCGCGAAGGCGGCCAGATCAGGAAACAGCATCACCCGGGTCGTATCCTCGAACTACCAGTGCGGCGGTTTGGTGACGGGAGTATCGGCCGCGACCCGTTCCTCGACCGCCTGGAAGCGCTGCAGCAGCGCCTCGACCAGCCGTTCCAGGCGCTCGATCTCCTTG
>JBAQHA010000722.1:0-1828 GCA_049288075.1 Oricola sp. | reverse complement strand
GTCCCGGGCCGCCCGAGGAGGCGGAGACGGTCCGATGGATCTATCGCGCGTTCGTCGAGGAGGGCAGAGCGGAGCGGGAAATCGCGGATCTCCTAAACGCCCGCGGTATTGCGACCGACCTTGGCCGACCCTGGACGCGCGGCACCGTGCATCAGGTGCTGATCAACGAGAAGTACGCCGGTGACAACGTCTGGAACCGGGTCTCGTTCAAGCTCAAGAAGAAGCGCGTTCGCAACAGCCCGGACATGTGGGTTCGGGCTGATGGCGTCTTCCCACCGATAGTCGATCGCAAGCTGTTCGAGACGGCCCAGGCGATCATTGCCCAGCGATCGCGGCAAGTGAGTGACGGCGAGTTGCTCGATGGCTTGCGGCGCCTGTTCGAGGCGCAAGGCTATCTATCGGGGTTGATCATCGATGAGACAGACGACCTGCCGTCCAGCAGTGCCTATCGGCACCGCTTCGGCACTCTCCTGCGCGCCTATCGCCTCGTCGGCTACAGGCCGCGCCGCGACTACCGCTATATCGAGATCAATCGGGCGCTCCGCCGCCTGCTTCCCGAGATGATGGAAGAGATCATTACAGGCTTGAAGCGCGCCGGCGCTGCGGTGCGCCGCGCCGAGGAGACCGACCTTCTCGAGGTGAACGGCGAGTTCTCCTTGTCCGTCGTCATTGCCCGCTGCAAAGAGACGCCGGCGGGTGCCCTGCGCTGGAGGTTCCGCTTCGACACCGGTCTTGGTCCCGACATCACGATCGCTATTCGCATGGATGCCCACAATCGGCAACCCCTCGACTTCTATATCTTCCCCAGGATCGACGTGGCCAGCGTGCAGATCCGGCTCGCCGAGGAAAACGGACTCTCGCTCGATGCCTACTGCTTTGACACCCTCGACACCCTCTACGAGCTCGCCGTGCCGGTCCGCATCCAGGAGGCCGCCTGATGACTGTACCCTCGCGCGTCCAGACCATCGAGATGATCCCGCTTGATGCGATACATGTCCTCAACCCGCGCGCCCGCAATCGACGCCAGCATCACGAGATCGTGGACAACATAGCGGCCGTTGGCCTCAAGCGCCCGATCACCGTGAGCCGACGGAAAACGGCGAACAGCACCCGCTACGATCTCGTGTGCGGCGAGGGTCGGCTCGAAGCCTTCCGCATGCTGGGAGAGGCCGAAATCCCCGCTGTTATCATCGATGCCGAGGAGGCGGACTGCCTGGTGATGAGCCTGATCGAGAATATCGCGCGGCGGCCGCACCGGCCGATCGACCTTATGGCCGAGGTTGGCAATCTTGCCAAGCGCGGCTACAGCGACGCCGAGATTGCCGAGAAGATCGGCTGCTCGCGAGGCTGTGTCGGCCACATCGTCACACTTCTCGAACGCGGCGAGGAGCGGCTGGTCGCGGCCGTCGAGGCGGGCCTGATCCCCATCGCCATGGCAACCGAGATTGCGCAGGCGGAAGGCGAGGAGGCCCAGACCATCCTGATGGAGGCCTACGAGAGTGGCAAGATCCGGGGCAAGAAGCTCGGCGCCGTTCGCCGTCTTCTCGATCGGCGTCTCAGGAACAGGAAGGGCGCGAAGGACAGGGGGCTGGGCCGAAATTCGTATACGAAGCGCCCCACGGCGGACGACCTGCTGCGCGTCTATCAGCGCGAGGCAGACAAGCAGCGTCTGCTGGCGCGCAAGGCGGACTTCACGCAAGCGCGGCTTCTCTTCATTGTCGAGGCGATGAAGGACCTCCTGGCCGACGAGGGCTTTACGACGCTCTTGCGCGCCGAGGGACTCGCCACCATGCCGCAGGCGCTTGCGGCACGCATCGAAGGGGAGGCA
>JBAQHA010000721.1:0-3662 GCA_049288075.1 Oricola sp. | reverse complement strand
CGGCAGAAACGCTCGAACCCGCCGGCGATAAGCGCGGTAGTCTTCGCCCAGTCCTGCTTCGATGTCGCGTTCCTCGATCGGAGTCACGACCAGGATATAGATGATCATGCCTGCCGCGAACAGCAGGTGCCCGGCGGTCATCACCGGTGTCGAAAGAAACACCAGCATCCAGCCAAGACTGATCGGGTGCCGGACGAGCGCATAGAACCAGGATTGGCTCAAACGCCCCTGCTTCGACACCGCGCCGACAAAGGACTCCCATACCTGCCGCAGCCCGAAGAAGGTGAAGTGGTCGATGGTGAAGGTCGAGATCACGATCATCGCCCAGCCGAAGGCGTAGATCCCAAAGGCGACATAAGTCGGAAGACCCGCACCAAGCGACCACAGAACGATCGGGATCGGCTGCCAAAGCCAAAGCGCAACCAACAAGGTGATGCCGGAGAAAAAGATGTAAGTCGCCCGTTCGAGCGGTGCCGGAATGATGGTTGTCCACCATTTCTTGAAGCGGGGGCGCGCCATGATGGAATGCGGCACCAGGAAGGCAGCAAGGATGGCAACATTGATGGCAAGGCTTTGGTTCAACTGGCCAATAGTGCCGCCGTCAATTCCCTTCGGGACGATCAGGTTGAGCATGAAGCCGCAAAGGTAGAGCAGGCTTGCCATGCCGATTGTGTAGGAGGAGAGGGCATAGAGCCCGTATGCGAGACGTCTCATCTCAGGGTTCCTTTGTCTTGATGGGTTGTTTGTCTCGACCGGCGAGAATGTCGGCCGCCGCTAACCGGACTTCATCGAGCGACTTACGACCGTCCTGCAAACGCACGTCGTGGCTGATGATCCCGGCCCCGCGGAGCCGCGATGGCGAATGCGCGTCGAGGTCGGAAAGCTGCGCGCGCCAGTTAACGCGGCGAGCGGCGGCGGCGTCGAGCTTGCCTATCGTGTCGGTGTACGGCGGACGTCCGGTGCGGGAGTCCGACGTCGGCCCGAATGTGCTCCGGCAGGTCGTCGACGTTGAGCACCGCTCGACGCCTTGGCCCGGATCCCCGAAGAACCAGGCACAGCCACCGGAAAACCCCCGCCAGCGCGGGGGTCTCCGAGTTCCGGCCTGTCGCTTTCTCCGGGGAGGCTTGGTTCCGGATTTCCATATCCCGGCGGCTACTCGGCGGCTTGAGCCGCCGCCGACATCGCCTTGATGTCCTCGGCGCGCAGCGGATTGCCGGCAATGCCCCACTCGCCCGAGGCGACTTCGATCACCCGGACCCAGGTTACCGGGCGCATGGCCTCGCCCTCGATCCCGACCATAGTGTCGGTAACATCGCGGATCATCGTCGCTTTCTGTTCGTCGTCGAAGACACCCTTGATGAGATGAATATCTACCAGCGGCATGTGCTATCCTTTCTTCTGATCTCGGCCCCGAACTGCTCGGAACCTCGGGGGCACTGCTATCGCGAGGTTCGGGTCAGAGCTTGAGGATCGGCTTTGTTTTTGTTTTGGATTGCCTTGGGATGAGTTAGGGGCGGGCATGATCTACGCGTTCGACGATTTCGAATTGGACACCCGCCGTGTCGAATTGCGGCGGAGCCGCAACACAATACCGGTGGAGCCACGGGTGCTTTCCCTTTTGTGCTTGCTGATCGAGAACCGTGATCGCGTAGTGCCGCGCGATGAGATGATCGAGAAGGTCTGGGACGGGCGCTTCATATCCGAGGCGGCGTTATCGACCGCGATCCACGGCATCAGACGCGCGCTCGGCGACACCGGCGCCGCGCCTCGTTACCTCAAGACAGTGCGCGGGCATGGGTTTCGCTTCGTCGCCCCGGTCGAACTCAAAGCCGCACTGCCGGCGATGGCCGCTTCGGCGGCAGTCGTGGCCGATGGCAGCGCCAAGGAACCGGGTTGGAATGGCAGGCCCAGCATCGCCGTATTGCCTTTCAAGATGCTCGGTGCGCCTTCGGAGCATTCCGTCATCGGGGAGGCGCTACCGGCGGAACTCATCTCGGCCCTCTCGCGCCTTCGCTGGCTGGCGGTCGTTGCGCGCGGTTCGACGTTCCGTCTCCAAAACGATGCGGTGGTGCCCGAGGTCGTCAGCGAGGTCTTGGGTGCGCGATACGCACTCTCGGGAGTTGTCGAGGCCGGCGGCGGACAGCTTTCTGTCACAGTCAACCTGACAGACGCTTTCGAGGGCCGTATCCTGTGGGGCGAACGGTATCACGGGTCCCTCGACGACATTCATCTCGTCCGGGCAAGCGTTGCGCACGGCGTCGTAGTCGCGCTCGAAACACAGATTCCGCCGCATGAAGCCGAGACAGCGCAAGTGCGTACGACGGAACAATTGGATGCCTGGGGCGCCTATCATCTGGCCCTGCGCCACATGTATCGATTCACCAGGACCGACAACCAGACCGCCTTGGAACTGTTCGCCCGATCCGTCGCAATTGATCCGCACTTCTCGCGTGGCTATGCCGGGCTGTCCTTTGCCAACTTCCAGGCGTCGTTCCTGCGATACAGTGACGACTGGGCCCGCGCGGCGCTGGAGGCGAGGCAACATGCAGAGCGCAGCGTTGAACTGGATCCGCTGGATCCCATGGGCAACTTTACGCTGGGGCGATCCCTCTGGCTGGAGGGAACACCCGATGCCGGTATGCCCTGGCTGGAACGCGCTACGCAGGTCAACCCGAACTTTGCGCAGGGTTTCTATGCGCGCGCCTGGGCCGACATCATGGCCGGACGCTCGACGGAGGGGCGCCGGAACGTGGACAAGGCGATGTCGCTCAGTCCCATCGACCCAATGCTCTATGCCATGCAGGCGACCCGGGCGATCACTCATCTGCAGGACGGCGATAGTGATGGTGCGGCGCTCTGGGCGGATCGAGCGGCCCGAGCCCCGGGATCGCACTATCTGGTCGGTGCGATCGCCGTTGCCGTCCATGAGCTCGACGGAAATCGCGAAAAGGCGATACTTTGGGCGAACAGCGTGAAGTCGCGCAGAAATGACACGACAATCGCGGACTTTTTCCAAGCGTTTCCATTCGAGGATCCGCAACTGCGCTCAACGCTTACGTCCGCGCTCGCAAAGCATGGGTTCTGAACCGTGGAATCGGCCCGCCCCCTGGAACATGACGTTTTGGGTCGTGGTGTGTTCGCGAACCTTCCGGGTAGCAGACGCTAGATGAACTCGAAGCATGTCACCCAAATGGAGCTCGAGCCGGGTACCACCTGCTTTTGCAGGTCCAGCAATACTGCGGCGTCAGGAAAGAACTCCCGGATATCGCCTTCTGCGGACCAGGCCCGTCCCCGCAACTGGAACGGACGACAACTTTCAGGTCGAACCCGTGTCCCTCGCGAATGTTCGCGATCGGGCGCAAAGCGGCCATTGAGCGAGAAGTTGATCGATATCGGCTTCGGGTCGAAAGCTCACCTGATGTCAACGTCGGCTTCCAACGTACCGAAACCTTGAGCAGCGACCGGTTAACCGCCCGCCCTACTCCGTATCCACCGCCGGCACCGCCTTCAGATAGGCGGCGATTGCTTCGCGGTCGGAAGCCAGGAGCCTCGCCATGTTCTCCTGCACCTCGACCATCGAGCCGCCGACCGAGTTGAAATCGGGCGTGAGCGCGATGTGTTTGAGGCGGATCAATCCGCGGACGCACGACGCCAGACGTCGC
>JBAQHA010000720.1:0-1723 GCA_049288075.1 Oricola sp. | reverse complement strand
GATCTATTTCGAGCAGGACCTGCAAGCAAAGCTCTTTTCGCGCTTCTGCTCCGTGCTGAAGCCCGGCGGCCATATGTATATCGGCCATTCCGAGCGCGTCAGCGGGCCCGCCTCGCGCGATCTGAAGCAGATCGGTGTCACGACCTACAAATACGATCCGTCCGGGGGTGCACGATGAGCGTGCGTACCATCGTCGTCGACGATTCCCCGTCGATGCAGAAATTGATTGCCGCTGTCCTGTCGACCGATCCGGCGATCGAGGTAGTCGGCACCGCTGCCAATCCCGACGAGGCGCGCCAGATGATCAAGGCGCTCAATCCCGATGTCATCACTCTCGACATCGAGATGCCGGGAATGAACGGTCTCGAATTCCTGGAGCGCCTGATGCGGCTCCGCCCGATGCCCGTGGTGATGATCTCGTCCTGGACGCGCAAGGGCGCGGACGCGACCATCGCCGCGCTCGAGATCGGCGCGTTCTCCTGCCTGCCAAAGCCGCGCATGGACGATGAGGCCGCGCTGAAGGAGATGTGCGAGAACGTCAAGGCGGCGGCAGCCGCCAAGTCGAACATCAAGGGCCGCAACAAGCCGGCATCCGCGCCGCAGCCGCAGTCGCGGCCCGGCGGCGCCCGCAAGACGCTCGGGCTGGACGTCATCGCCATCGGTTCGTCGACCGGCGGGGTCGAGGCGTTGACCGAGGTGCTGACCACATTCCCGGCCGATTGCCCGCCCACTTTGATTACGCAGCACATGCCGGAACACTTCACCAGGAGTTTCGCCGAACGGCTTGACCGTCTCTGCGCACCGACCGTCGTCGAGGCGCAGGACGGCATGCCGGTCCGCGATGGTCATGTGTATATCGCTCCCGGCGCCATCGGGCACCTGACCGTCATGGGACGGGCGGACCGTGTTTGCCGCGTCACGCCGGGAGAACTGAGATCCGGTCATATGCCTTCGGTCGACGTTATGTTCGAGTCGATCGCCAAGGTTTATGGCGGGAAATGCGCTGCTGCCCTGCTGACAGGGATGGGCAGCGACGGAGCAGAGGGGCTTCTCGCTCTGAAGAAGGCCGGCGCCCACACGATCGCACAAGATCGGGCGACCAGCCTCGTTTACGGGATGCCTGCCGCAGCCGCCCGGCTCGGCGCCGCAAACCTTGTTTTGCCACTAAGAGAAATAACGTCCGCCTTGTTCGGCGGTCGAACGGAGGTGACACAAAATGTCTGTGCTTGACGTATTGAGGATCATGGTCGTCGACGATCACATATCCAGCCGCATGGTCACGGTTGAAGCCCTCCAGCAAATGGGCGTCAAACACATCAGTGTTGCCAAGGACGGACGGGAGGCTTTCACCAAGCTCAACGCGGAACCGGTGCATCTGGCGATCTCGGACCTGTACATGCCGGATATCGACGGCTTCCAGCTGCTGCGCGCGATCAGGGCGCACCCCAAGCTCGCCAAGACCGGCTTCATCATTCTGACCGGACGAAAGGACGCGAACGTCGTCCAGAACGCGGTCAAGCTCGGCGTCAACAACGTGATTGCCAAGCCGTTCACACCTGACGTGTTGAAGAAGTCGATCGAATCGGTTGTAGGAAAGCTGAATTGACACTCGCGAGAGAAAATAGAATTCCCATCGTCCAGGGCGATTATGCCGTCTCGGACGTCGAGGGAACGGTTATCTCCACGGTGCTCGGGTCCTGTGTGGCGGCGTGCATCTACGATC
>JBAQHA010000719.1:0-1951 GCA_049288075.1 Oricola sp. | reverse complement strand
TCGACGTGCACTCCCACGACGATCGCGCGGCGCTGGCCGCCGAGACCATCCTGCCGAAAGTCAGCCAGGGCGTTACCACCGTGGTGGTCGGCAACTGCGGCATCAGCTTGGCGCCGGACCCGGTGCTGCCGGATGGCGAGGTGATCGCGCCGATCAACCTGCTGGGCAAGGCGGAAGATTTCGCCTATTCGCGCTTCGCCGACTACCGCCGCCGGATCGAGCAAGACCCCGGCGCGGTGAATGTCGCGGCGCTGGTCGGCCACATGACCCTGCGTGTGCGGGCCATGGGGAGCGATCTCGACCGCCCGGCGACGGAGACCGAGATCGCCGCCATGCGCGAAGACCTCGCCGAGGCCCTGCATGCCGGCGCCCTCGGCCTCTCGACGGGGCTCGCCTATCCGCCCTCGCGCTACGCGCCGACTTCCGAAGTGGTCGTGCTGGCCCGCGACGTCGCCGCAGCCGGGCGCCTCGTCACCACCCACATGCGCGACGAGGCGGGCGGCGTGGTGTCCGCGGTGGCAGAGACCATCTCCATTGCCCGCGAGAGCGGCGTGCGCATCCTGATCTCCCACCACAAGTGCTGCGGCGAGGGCAACTTCGGCCTCTCGGCCACGACCCTCGCGATGATCGCGGAAGCCCGCAAGACCCTGAGCATCGACCTCGACGTCTATCCATACACGGCGAGTTCCACCGTGCTGCTGGAGCGCGTCGCCAAGGAATCGCGCCGCGTCACGGTCTCCTGGTCCGACAGCCACCCGGAAATGGCCGGACGCGACCTGGAGGAGATCGCCGCCGATTGGGGCACCGACGCGATGACCGCGCTCGATCGCTTGCGCCCCGGCGGCGCCATCTATTACCAGATGGACGAGCCGGACCTGCTGCGCATCCTGACGTTCCCGCCGACCCTGGTCGGCTCCGACGGCCTGCCGCACGACAAGCGCCCGCACCCGCGTCTCTGGGGCACTTTCCCCCGCGTGCTCGGCCACTTCGTGCGCGAGCGCGGCCTGCTGGGATTGGAAGAGGCGGTTGCCAAGATGACGGGGAAGACGGCGCAAGTGCTGGGCCTCAAGGACCGCGGCTTCGTGAAGCCTGGATGTCACGCCGACCTTGTTCTGTTCGATCCGGCCACCGTCATCGACCGCGCCAGCTACGACGACCCCGAAGAGTCCGCCGCCGGCATCGACATGGTGCTGGTAAACGGCGAGGTGACTTACGAGAACGGCGCCATGACCGACAATCGGCCGGGACGCTTTCTCGCGGATTGAGGCGAAATCTCGGCGACAGCCTGCGTCTCGTGCCTCAAAATCGCCTAGCAATCCCTGTAGCTTCATGGGCTCGGATTTCCTGCGAAGGGGGGAGTGCCATGGCGCTAGGGAGGACGCTCAGGGGTGTTGGCGGGATCGTTCTGCCCACGGCAGTATTGATGTCTCTTGGAGGCTGCGACCTCATGTTCCCTCAGCGCGACATCCTCGATGCCGCCCGGCTCTACGAGGAGAACCCGAAGGCTTTCAATCGTATCCGCCTTCAATACCCAGGGCCGTTCACGGAGCCCAAGCGTGTTCCGGAATTCGACGATGTCGACAACGAACCCGGCGATGTCGCGTTTCTGGAAGAGCTCCGGCAGTCGATTCCCGCCGAAATCCTGGTTTTCTATAGCTGGGGCAAAGGCGGTCCCGATGTGATTCGGGTTGTCGTGGGAACGTATGGCATTGCGGTGAGCGGCAGCGTCGTCGCTGTGGCATACTTTGAGCGTTTTCCCCGGGACGAGATCGTCCAGAAAGGCGTTGAAGTCTTCGACAAGTGTGATGAGAGAGCGCTCGCCTGGCTGGAGAAAACGGCGCGGCAAGGCCCCTATGCGGATGTCTATTGTCGCCTCGACGAGCACTGGTACGCCTACCAGTCGATCACCTGAGTGCCGCTCTCAATCGAAGTCGTGCAGGTCTTCGTGCAG
>JBAQHA010000718.1:0-4067 GCA_049288075.1 Oricola sp. | reverse complement strand
AATAATGCGTAAGTACCAGAGTCGGAAACATATGAGAACATAGTGGTTCTCGCATTTACAAACAGGGCGTGGACAACTTTTGCTGGCGACATGTCCTGCCTCGTTCCGGTAAGTTATCAGCATTCAGGTTTCAATCTCCGCATCTGCGCTCAGCGGAATTCTTTTCATCCCAAAACGGTCGCTACGGGCGACATCGGCTTCAACGAGCCGATAATCTGATCAATTCATCGAGTTTAATACGTCTAAAGCGACCTTTTTCTGATCATCTGTAATGCGATTGCGCGGTCCCTTGCCGCCATTCACACTCTTGCTCAAATACGTCATGACGTTGTAGCGGGCGTCGTCACGCTTGGCGTTGAACCGCTTCCTATAGTCTGGCGAAAGGTCGATACATGCGTCGAAATATCGTATGTCATCCGTCGCACCGTCCGCGGTACGCGTAATGACCGCCAGCGGCGTATCGCCCACTGCTCCTTCTCGGCCGTCATAATCGAAAAAGTCGCCCTTGGTAAATATTCCGTCGAAGAAGCAATCACAGAGCCTCTTGCGATTCGCGTTGCGTTTCGATTCAGGCAGATCCCTTCCATCAAAGGCTGCAATGAACGAATCGAAATTGCCCAACGCGCTCCTACAGTCTTGCAAATAGGAATTATCCTTTTCGTCCGCTGTAAATGCATGAGGCAGACCAACGTAGTGTCCAATTTCATGGACAAGCGTCTCCATGAAACTGTTCAAGTCATAATAATACTTGGCCATTAAAATGGATGTTCGGGACTTTCGTGCGAAATCCCTGTTCTCTTCTGCGTAACGCTCGCCCCTTGGCTTCAAGGGAATGCTTTCATTGCGCATCATGAAGCCGCTCACTTTAACTCCACTTTTGGATAATGTCTTAAGTACCTCCATTTTTGAATCCGTGCCGCTGGCAAACTTCACCAAGGTGCCCACCACGTCTTTCGTAGCGGACGGCTCTACCACCTGTCCGTAGTGCATGTAGACGGGCACGACTCGTTCCCGGTCAAAGGCGATCTTCTTCCTTATGACACGCACATACCACGACACAAAACTCCCAATGTGGTGGAAAGAAAGCTTGCGCAGCAGATCCGCTTTTACGTAAGCACCAGCAATGTAGACCGATTCGTACGCTTTGCCTGAATAAGCACATGCTTTGTTGATTGTCTCACCACCAAGATCGTTGTTCGGGTCCAAGACCCGTTCGTCTTCCTTTTTGAACTGCTCCAGTAACGCGATGTAGTCAGACAAATTGAACTGTGGCTTCGATCCCGGGATGAGGACGTCCCCTCCGTCGGGTCGAGCCATCCACGCCTTCAGTTCCGGAATCAACGCGCTTAATTTTACAGGCATCCTCTCAACTTCAATCCGCCCCGTTTCACCAAACAGCGTGGCCGAAATTGTGTCCTTTTGATTTTCGATCTCGGCAAAGACTCGCTCTCGCCTTTTATTCAAGCGGCCGAACAGCGTGGTTCTGTGTTTGCAGTTCTTGGGAAGGTAATCTTCCAGTCCGGTTTCGGCGAATAGTAC
The DNA here is from genome assembly GCA_049288075.1 of Oricola sp. Lineage (GTDB taxonomy): Bacteria > Pseudomonadota > Alphaproteobacteria > Rhizobiales > Rhizobiaceae > Oricola. Next base: position 2,528 of record JBAQHA010000718.1, on the reverse strand, counting down.
CAAAGTCAACTTGGCCTTTCCGGTTTCTGGCGGCTCGACGAAAGCATCACCGTCCGCGGCGGTTTGAGCCCAGCCTCCGACCGCGAAGCCCACCGCGCCGGCCGAGGCCAAGGCACAGGCGATCAGCGTTCTCTTCAGTCGATTGTTCATGGCGATGATCCTACTGGTTCAACTGGGCGGTTGCTCCCGTTGCGGCAGTCGTGTGTTCAGCCGGTGCGACACGAAGCTGACGTAAGGCGGCTCGATGACATATCTGGGCGCCGCGTCGTGGTGGATCATCGATAAAACGCTGACGAAGCCGCAATCGCCGTCGGAACCCGGCCGGACGACCGATCCGGGGCGTGCGAGCACGATATCGCCATCTGGAAGGACCGCGGCCTTGAATTGGGAAAGATCCACGGTGAACCCGGGCCCGGCGTGGGGCGTGTACCTCGGATCTGGGCGGCACGTATCGGGGAAAACGTCCTGCCAGACGTATCCCATATTCGACGGACACCGACGATCCGCCGCGGCTCCTGACGCGCAGAACGTGTCTTGCCATGCGCCACCGAAGAAAGAGTCCACGTCCCCGTCGTCGGCGATGATCGCTGCAAGTTCGCGGTGATCGGCGACGGTGTACCCGCCAACCGGTCTGCCGTCGTCCTCAGAGGTCGGGAACGGCGAGGCCAGGCCGGGCGTGTAAGCCCGAACGGCTGCAACACCCGTGCGGCCACTTTCATACAGCTCGCCCGGCGCCGCGTATCGGAACGCGGGTTCTGGTTCTGGTTCTGGTTCTGGGTCGGGATCGGGGTCCGGATCACTGTCTTCGTTCTGAGAGATCGGAGTCCCCGGACCTGTCGACACGTTCGCTACGCCGAGATCCGCCGGCAGGCCGCCGACCACGTAGATGCTGCGACGGATATCGTCAAGGAACTCCGACCCAAGGTCGCCGCATCCGTCATTGCAGTCTAAATTGAATATCACGAGTGCATAGGCGACCCTGTTTTTCGTGAAACTCATTGCATAGCGGACGGGGCTCTGTGGACCCAGATCGATCCACTGGGGCGCACTGTCCTGTGCGTCGACAGGAGGCTGGCCGGTCTCATGTTTTCGAATGGCCGTTCCCACCATCAAGAACGAGAAAAGGACGGTCTTCGGTGCGACGTTTCGCCCGGCTACCGCATCGGCTCGCATGTCACCAACGGCCACATACGTGAACGCGGGTCCCTTATCCCTTCCGTCGCCAGATGCTGTCACGGGGTAAACGCGCGGCAGTTCACCATCGGCACAGATTTCCCAGTTAATTGTCCGCCGCACGGGCTGGGAATTCGGATTCAACGCATCGCGGATGCCCCGTTTTCCGAGTATACGCACAGGGACACGCACGAGGTCGCTCCGCGGATACGCTTCGATCCCTGCAATCTTTGCCTGGTGAACGTATGCCTCCAATGAAACACCCAAGTCGTCTCGAATGTATCCGGGCCAGTCGGTCGGCGTCAGCGCGCCGACCATTTGTATGAACGGATTGGAGGGCGGCTTCGGAACCGGGGTATCATCGGCTACGGCCGGTGATACCAACATTACGCCCCCTAAGCCCAGTCCGGCAAACATGCCCGCCAAGGATCTATTCCCCCTCATTGCAGTGCCTCCAAGTCGATCTCCGCAATGCTACGCTCACGGAAGTGATCGAAAATGACGTAGACGCCTTTGTCGCCACGAGGCAGTTTCCAGACGTGGCGAAGGTTGCCTCTTTCCTTTTTGGTGCTTAATTCGACAGCCACGCGGACAGAATTGCCGTTGAACACGCCACCCACGAGGCGTTCGGCTTCGTATAGCGAGTATCGCATTTCGTTATATGGCGTTTTGTCCTGAAGCAGCGCTCCAGAATACGGAACCGTATCCAAGGTGATTTCCGACACGTTGATTCGTCGGTTGACAGTGACCGTATCGCTACGGGTGCTGAAGAAGCTCACCGAGACCGGCTCGCGCGAGAAGTGGAAGCCTTCGAGGGAATGTTTCTGGAAGCGGCAAAGTTTCAGGCGGAACCAGCGGTTTCGGTCCCCCGGATCAAGTTCGACGTACCATAAACGCGCTCGCGGATCGTAGGTCGGACGCACACAAACAATGTGCGCCGCCCGATAGTCCTGCACAATTTTCTGGTCACCTGTCCGGTCGCCGTCCACGACGATATTGAACGAGTCCGTCGAAAGTTCGGCTTGGAACCAAGTGGGATAACCGTCGTCAAATTGTGCGCCCGCGACGTACATATCGAACATCCGAGCTACGATCTCTGGCGACAAATTGTCGACGACTTCGCTCTCGTATGTCCGATAAATAGGGTCTTCGCCCCACGCGGTCGATCGGTCCTTCAACTCCTTGACGCTGCGGTTATTTTGTTCGCGCCAGCTTTTATCGAATACAATTCCAAGCATTTCACCTTCTCCAGTGACATGCCACGGTCGGTCGAGATAGAGACGTAGAATTTGCTTGGCGTTTAGAACTCGGTGGCCGTCGACGGACTGGAAGTTGATTGGCCCATTCATCGGCAG
>JBAQHA010000717.1:0-2210 GCA_049288075.1 Oricola sp. | reverse complement strand
CACCCATATCGTCGAACCGGCTCTCGTCGACGCGAAAGGCGAACTCGTTGCCGAGGGCGTGCTGGATCTGCCGTACCGCACGGATTTCGTGAAACTGGAGACCGGTGAACCCGCGATGTTCGCGCCGGAAAAGTCCGTCGGCTTCGAACCGTTTTCCTTTTCCGTTGGAGGCACGGCGATCGCCGTCGCTCCTTTTCCGTGGGACTATGCGGCGATCCGCGTCACCGGTGACTGGGACGAGATCGCCTCCCGGACCCTAAGGAATTGGTTTCTGAAGGCCTTTGGAGAAGACCACGGCGCCGGTAACCTGGCTTTGCAACACGCCGTCCATTACGTCTCGGACCCGGAGATCTCCGCCTCCGGCTACAGTTTCATCACCGATCTCGGCACCGCGCCTGCCGCCACGCTCCACAACCTGCTGCTGGCCCTGCTCGGCACCGCCCCGCACCGAATCGAGATCGGCATGCCGCCGCAATAGGTGGCCGGAAGGTTCGAACGCCGACGAACGTGCCCCCGCCAGCGAGCGCGACACCGCGAAGCTTGAGGGCGGGGCAGACGACTCGGCCGCTCCCGTCATCCGCCACAAGCCCGGCGCCGGCTCCTACGAGGACCCCGCCGACCAGCGCCGCGCCACCCGCCGCCCGAAGAAGTCCGGACGGCCGGGCCGTTAGGCTCGCCGATCCGGCCGCCCCGCTTCCGCGCGGCCGCGAAACCCGCTAGTCTCGCCCGGAACACGCGGCGGGGAGAACTGGCTTGCGCGGACTATACGTCTTTCTGGCCGCCATCGCCGGCCTCGTCGCCGGCTACGCCGCGGGCTTCGCCATCCTCTATCCGTTGTTCACGGAAGTGATGGGTTATCGCGACATGGACGGCGGCATCGCCATGGGCGTCGCCTTCGTCTTCTCGCCGGTCGTCGCAATCGTCGGCGCCATCGCCGCCGCGGTATTTGTTCTTAAGAAAACCAGGCGCGCCAGGCCCGCCGGAGACGGCGCCGCTTGAAGAACCCCCTTTCCATCTCCCTTGTCGCCCTCCTCCTCGCGGCCCTGCCCGCGCGCGCCGATATTGTCGCCAGGGAAGTCGAGACCGCCTACCCGGTTTCCGGCGCCACCGGCGCGGCGCTTTACGCCTCCATCGGCGAGCGCGGCCCGAATATCCGCGACGGCGCGGCGCGCGCCATCGCCCACACCGTCTTCGACCTGAAATGGCATCGCGACTACGAGCCCGACGGCAGCGCCTGCGTGCTCGCCGCCGCGAAGCCCTTCCTGACGATCACCACCACGCTGCCGAAGCCGGCGCAGACGCTGCCCCCCGACGTCGCCGCCCGCTGGCGCGTCTTCATCGCCGGCATCCGCGCCCACGAGGCCGTGCATGGCGAGTTCATCCGCGACATGGCGCGGGACATCGCCGCCGCCACCATCGGCTTCCGGCAGGAGAACGATCCGGGCTGCAAACAGATCCGCAAGGCCGTCGTCGCCCCCATCCAGGCCGCCTTCGACCGCTACAAGGCCCGCAACGCCGCCTTCGAGCAGGCCGAAATGGCCCCCGGCGGCCCGGTGCGCAGGCTGATCCTCGACCTGGTCAACTGACCCGTTGATCTCCGTCATGGCGAACCCGCCGCGTCCGGTATTGTCTGCGGGACATGGAAAGGAACTCCCATGGGAAAGATCAACGCCGAGTGGCACAAGGCCAACCCTATGCCGAAGAACCCGACGACGGCCCAGCGCATCGCCTGGCACCGGGCCCACGCCGCCACCTGCGCCTGCCGGGAGATGCCGGAGAGCAGCCGCAAGCTGATCGAGGGTGAGAAACCGGTTGCCGCGAGCGGCAAGCCGATGATCCGGTGAATCATCGGCAGGTTTCGAACGGGCGGGAGCTGCCGCAGGCAGCGGGTCCCGCCCTGGCATATCGCAAGAAGGCGGGCAACTAGCCTCCTTCCTTCTCCCCCGTGGGAGAAGGTGCCTGAGCGAAGCGAAGGCGGATGAGGGGGCGGCTCGGTGCGTGCCCCCCTCATCCGTCTACGCCGGTTCGCGGAACCGCCGCATCCACCTTCTCCCACGAGGGGAGAAGGAAGAGGCGCTACTCCTCCGGCTCCGTGGTGAACATCAGCGGGTAAACCCGGCCTTGAGCGCCATGACGACGAACCCGCGCGGCGTGTAGTCGTCATTGATCCGGATGACGCCGCGCGCCGGAACGGCGCGCAAGGGTTCGCC
>JBAQHA010000716.1:0-4663 GCA_049288075.1 Oricola sp. | reverse complement strand
ATTGTTGACCCCGGGCCTTGTCCCCGGGGCCAGGAAGCACACGCGGTGCGTGTGCGTCGAATTCAGCCGATTGCCGAAATCCGCGCCAGTGCCGCTTTCAGAGAATCGCGTGCGGACAATGCTTCGTCGAGTTTATCGCGTTCGGAGGCGACGACTTCCGGCTTGGCGTTGGCGACGAATTTGTCGTTGCCGAGCTTGGCTTCGAGCTTCGCTATGTCGGCTTCCGCCTTCTCGATCGCCCTGGTCAATCGCGCGCGTTCTGCATCCACATCGATCAGGCCGCCGAGCGGCAGGCAGGCGGTTGCCTCGCCGATGACGATCTGGGCAGACCCAGTCGGAACCTCGCTGCCGACGACGATGTCCTCGATGCGAGCCAACCGTTTGATCGCCGGATCGTGCCGCAACAGGCGCGCGCACGTCTCGTCCTCGGCGCCGACAACCACCAGCGGCGCGGTGGCCGAAGCCGGCACGTTCATCTCGGCGCGCACCGAACGGACTCCGGTCACGAGTTCGATCAGCCAGTTGATTTCGCCAGCCGCGTCCGCGTCCTCGAAATCGGGTCGCGGCCATTCGGCGTGGCAAAGCAACGTGTCGCGCCCGTCGGCGGTCAGCGCCCACAATTCCTCGGTCATGAACGGCATGAACGGATGCAGCAGCGTATAGGTGGCGTCGAGCACATGCGCCGTGCAGGCCTGCGCCTCCGCCTTTGCCGCCTCGTCGTCTCCGTTGAAGACCGGCTTCAGCAGTTCCAGGTACCAGTCGCAGAACGTGTTCCAGACGAAACGATAGAGAGCGCTCGCCGCGTCGTTGAAACGGTACTGGTCGATGCCTTGCGCGACTTCCCGCGCGACCCTGGTGAACTCGGTCAGGATCCAGCGATTGATCTGCAATGTCGCGTCTTCCGGCCGGAAGGCGGGATCGTGCCTGACGCCATTCATCTGCGCGAACCGCGTCGCGTTCCACAGCTTGGTGCCGAAATTGCGATAACCCGCGATACGGGCCGGATCGAGTTTCACGTCCCTGCCCTGAGCCGCCATGATCGCCAGCGTGAATCGCAGCGCGTCCGCGCCGTATTCATCGATCAGTTCGAGCGGATCGATGACGTTGCCCTTCGACTTCGACATCTTCTGCCCGAACTTGTCGCGCACCAACGCATGCACGTAGACGGTGTGGAACGGCTCGACCGGCGTCCCCGCCTCGTCCTTCATGAAATGCAGGCCCATCATCATCATCCGGGCGACCCAGAAGAAGATGATGTCGAAGCCGGTGACGAGGACATTGGTCGGATACCAGGTCCTGAGCGCTTCGGTCTGCTCCGGCCAGCCGAGCGTCGAGAACGGCCACAGTGCCGAGGAGAACCAGGTGTCGAGCACGTCCTCGTCGCGCGTGAGCTTCACGTCCTCGCCGTAATGCGCCTTGGCCGCCGCAGCGGCTTCGGCCTCGGTCTTTTCGACAAACACCGTGCCGTCTGGGCCGTACCAGGCCGGAATCTGGTGACCCCACCAGAGCTGCCGCGACACGCACCACGGCTGGATGTTCTCCATCCAGTTGTAGTAGGTGTTTTCCCAGGTCTTCGGCACGAACTGCGTCCGACCTTCCCGCACCGAGGCGATCGCCGGCCTGGCGAGTGTTGCGGCGTCGACATACCACTGGTCGGTCAGGAACGGCTCGATCGGCACGCCGCCGCGGTCGCCATGCGGCACCTGGTGCTTGTGCGGCTCGATCCGATCAACGAGACCCTTCTCCTCCATCATAGTGACGACGCGCTTGCGCGCCTCGAACCGGTCGAGCCCCTCGAGCGCGACCATCGTTGCGGCGAGTTCCGGCGTCTGCTCGATACCGTAATGGAAGTCGGCATTGCCTTTCAGCGTCACGCGAGCTTCTTCGTCGAGGATGCTGACCGCAGGCAGGCCCTGCCGCTTCCCGACCTCGAAGTCGTTGAAATCGTGCGCCGGCGTCATCTTCACCGCGCCGGTGCCCGCTTCCGGGTCCGGATACTCGTCGGCGACGATCGGGATGCGGCGGCCTACCAGCGGCAGGATCACATGCTTGCCGACGAGGTTCCGGTATCGCGGATCGTCCGGATGCACCGCGACGCCTGTGTCGCCGAGCATCGTCTCCGGGCGTGTCGTCGCAACGACCAGATAGTCGCGCGTCTCGTAACCGGCCGGCTCGCCGTCGGACGGTTTCCACGACCTGCGATTTCCTTCTTCGTCGAGATTGTAGGGATGATCGTAGGTCGCGCCGTCGGCCAGCGGGTATCGGAAATGCCAGAGATTGCCGTCGACCTCGAGTTGCTCGACTTCCAGATCGGAGATCGCCGTCAAGAGCTTGGGATCCCAGTTGACCAGCCGCTTGTCCTTGTAGATCAGCCCTTCCTTGTACAGCCGGACGAAAACTTCCAGCACGGCTGCCGAAAGCCCTTCGTCCATCGTGAAGCGCTCGCGCGACCAGTCGCAGGACGCGCCGAGGCGCTTGAGCTGATTGAAGATTATTCCGCCGGATTCGTTCTTCCAGCGCCAGACGCGCTCGATGAACTTCTCGCGGCCCATCTCGCGGCGGCTCATGTTCTCGCCGCTCTGGGCGAGTTGCCGTTCGACGACCATCTGCGTCGCGATGCCGGCATGGTCCATGCCCGGTTGCCACAGCACGTTCTTGCCGTTCATCCGCTGGTAGCGGATCATGATGTCCTGCAGCGTGTTGTTGAGCGCATGGCCCATGTGCAGCGAACCGGTGACGTTCGGCGGCGGGATCACGATGCAATAAGGGTCGGCGCCAGGCTTGGCGCCCGCGCCGGCCGCAAAAGCGTCCGCCTCGTCCCAGATTTTGGCAATTCTCGGTTCGACGCTGCCAGCGTCAAAATTCTTGTCTAGCATGAAAACTGTCCGCGGGCGGTGTCGATGGTTCAGCGGCCGTCTAAACCGGAACCATACGCGCCTGTCAACAAAGTGGCGTCAGGTGTCAGGCCGAGCGCGGTTCGCCCCGGGCGATCCGCTCGATCTCCCCGCGCACCAAGCGCTCCACCAGTGACGGGAGATTGTTGTCGAGCCATTCCTGCAGCATCGGGCGAAGCATGTCCTCGACGACCGCTTCGAGGCTCCCGCCGTCCTTCCCGGAGAACATTTCCGACAGGTTTGAAAAGGAGTGCGACACGCTTTGCGACACGGCATCGGAGACGAGCGCATTGGCGCGGCGTTCGGAAGCAGGCGCTGCCGCCAGAACCTCCTCCACCTTGCCCCGCAGCAGGCTTCCGACCTGCCGGAACGCGCCGTCGTCCGCTTCCGTGAACCGGGCGTCGTACTTGGCGCGGCGCTCGGCGCTCAGCATGTTACGATCGACCGGTCCGAACTCGGCGCGCAATGCCTCTTCCACTTCGGAAATATCCGGCTCGGGAAGCGCATCGAGCGCCGGCGCGATGTCCGGTTCGTATGCCTCAATCAAGGACGCTTCGACCTCAGGAGCCTGGACCACGGGTGCGGCGACTGTCTTGCCGCGTTCCTTTTCCAGGTAGTCGCTGACTGCCGCCGCGATCGCCGGTGAAGCTTCCGGAGCCGCCACGCGTGCTGTCGCCGGAGCCTGCGGCAATTCCGTTTTCGGCGTCCGGGGCCGATCGGCTCGCTCGTCATTGGCTGCCGCTGGCGGCACAGTGACCTGTACCGTCACTTGCGCGTCGTCGCGCGGTTTCGGCGTGCTGGCGTTTGCTTGGGTCTCCCCGGCGTCGATGATCCGTCGGATCGACGCGAGAATTTCATCCATCGAGGGTTGTTCGCGAAGAGCGTTGCTCTGGGCCATCGGCATTCCATCATGGTGGTGGCCGGTCGAGCCGGCGAATCATGCCAACAGGTTAACGGATGATTCCGCCAAAGAAAATTCCGCCATCTTGGTGGCGGAATCATCCCACAGGTTTTAGCAGCTCTTATGGTTAACGGCCGTCCGGCGTGCGCAGCCCGAACCACTTGTCCTTCACGGCCTCGAAGTGTTCCTTCGGCTCGTGAAGCGCGACCTTGAGGCCGAGGCTCTGGGCGGTAAGCCGGCCGATGGCCGAACGAAGCGCATAGCTGGAAACGACGACGTTGCGCTGCGACTGGATGAGAGCGATCTGCGCGTCCAGGGAATCGGCCTGCGCGTTCAACACATCGAGCGTGGTGCGCTGCCCGACATCGCGTTCCTGCACGACGCCATCGAGGGCGAGGCGCGAGGCGCGCAATGTTTCCTGGTTGGCCCTCACGGCGGCCTGCGACGACTGCAACTGGGTCCAAGCGGAAGTCACCGCCGCGCGCACCTGATCGCGCGCTACGTCGGTGTTGATTCGGGCCTGGCCGAGTTGTTCCTTTTTCTGGCGGACCGTGGCGCTGGCCTGTCCGCCTTGGTAAATCGGAACCTTCACTTGCGCGCCGATGGTCGTCTTGCTGGCGCCGTCATTGTCGTCGAGGCTCACATAGCTGCGCGTCGCCGTGGCCGTCAGACCGATCTGCGGCAGGAAGGCGCCTTCGGCAGCCTTGACGCTGAAAAGCCCCGAATCGACCAGATGGGCGCGAAGGCGGAGGGCCGGATGCTCGGAAAACGCGATCGATTCCGCCGACTGGAGAGAAGCTGGCATGCCCTTGGTCAGGGCCGAAGCCGGTTCCAGCGACGCCGGGTCCGATCCCGTCAACTGGCGATA
>JBAQHA010000715.1:0-2103 GCA_049288075.1 Oricola sp. | reverse complement strand
AGGAAGACCTGATCCCCGAATGCGAAGGGATTGTCGGCGGCGCGAAGGTCATCGAAGAAATCATGGAAAACGACGACGCCAAGGTGCTGACCTACTAACAAATCAGCACGGCGAGTCGGTACTTGGAGGAGAACTTGAACGCCCACGCCCCGATCAGTGATCCGGTCTCCGATACACCGGAGGTGCCGCGCGAGACGCTCGAGGAAATCTTCGAGGACATCCGCAGCCACGCGGTCTATCACCACGAGATTCACGGCTGCCTGAATTGCGGTATCTGCACCGCAACCTGTCCGTCGGCACATTATTACGACTACTCGCCGCGCGAGATCGTCCAGCTTCTTTGGACCGAGAATCTCGAAGGCATCTACGATGCGATGCAGGAAAAGATCTGGGCCTGCGCCCAGTGCTACACCTGCGCCGCGCGCTGTCCGTTCGAGAATTCGCCGGGCGGCCTCGTTATGATCATGCGCGAAGTGGCGATCAAGCACGGCATGGAGTCGGCCAAGGAAGTGTTGCGGCCGTTCAGCCGCGTGCTGCTGAAGGTCATCTCGACCGGTAACCAGCTCGCGCCGAACATGATCACCAAGGAAGCCTTCCCCGACTGGGGGCCGAATGTGAGCCGCGTCGACGCGCCGCTTAACATCCTGCGCAAGGCGATCCCGATGCCGACCATGCATACGCTCGACACCGCATGGGAGGTCAACCTGAAGACCTCTGTCGAGCTCTACACGATCTGGGAAGCCACCGGCGTCCTCGACCAGCTCGAAACCGTCGACGAGAACCTGTTCGACGTCGTTTCCGACGTGATGGAAGAGAAGCGCGAGGAATGGGAAGAGTGGCTCGAGGAAAACGAGGATGACGAGGATGACGACGACTGAGGACCCCCGCCTCGTCGCGCACCCCGAAGGAGGAAGCCATGGCTAATGAACAGGACAATATCGGCAAGGGCGCCTATGGCGGATTCGGCGCCGAATGGCAGTCCAGCAAGCTGACGCCCGACGAGGCGCGGCGCGCCACCGACTGGGTCGAGGCGAAGATCGACAAGCGCGCGCTGTTGACATCGAAAGAGCGCAAGGAAGACGTGCGCGACATCATGTGGCAGCTGGAGAAGGAGGGCGAAATTCTCGTCCACCGCGTCGGCGACCATAACGATCCCGTGATCGCCAAGACGCTTTACGGCTGGGACAAGAAGATCCCGACCAACAATCTCTGGCACCACAAGTCGTGCGGCCAGTGCGGCAACATTCCGGGCTATCCGACTTCGGTGTTGTGGCTGATGAACAAGATGGGAATCTCCTATCTCGACGAGACCGACCAGACGTCGTGCACGGCCTGGAACTATCACGGCTCGGGCATCGGCAACGTCGTGTCGCTCGCCGCGGTGTTCCTGCGCAACTTCCACCAGGCCTATGTGTCGGCGAAGTCGCAGGGTCTGCCGGAAGGAACCTATTACCCGCTCGTTCACTGCGGCACGTCCTTCGGCAACTACAAGGAAATCCGCATGTTCCTGCTGCATTCGGCGGAACTGCGCGAAGAGGTGAAAAAGATCCTAGGCAAGCTCGGCCGCCTTATCGACGGCAAGCTGCTGATCCCGGAAGAAGTCGTGCACTATTCCGAGTGGCTGCACGTCATGCGCAACCGGATCAAGGACTTCCAGACCATCGACGTTTCGAATGTCCGTTCGACCGTCCATCCGGCCTGCCATGTCTACAAGATGGTGCCGGAGGATGTGATCTATGACGACACCGTCCTCGGCGGCAACCGCGTCGCGGTGACGACCGGTCTGCTGCAGACGCTCGGAACGCAAGTGATCGATTATTCGACCTGGTACGACTGCTGCGGCTTCGGCTTCCGCCACATCATCGGCGAGCGCGAGTTCACGCGGTCATTCGCGATCGACCGCAAGATCCGGGTCGCCGTGGAAGAAGCCCGTTCGGACGTGATGATCGGCCATGACACCGGCTGCATCACGACGCTGGACAAGAACCAGTGGATCGGCCGCGCCGTGGACAAGGTGTACGCGCTTCCGGTGATGGCGGACTGCCAGTTCGCCGCGCTGGTGTGCGGCGCTCATCCCTACAAGCTCGCCCAGCTGCACTGGCA
>JBAQHA010000714.1:0-1578 GCA_049288075.1 Oricola sp. | reverse complement strand
CAGCGTCTTGCAATACCAGATGCGCGGCATCGCGCCGTCAATCGCCGGCAGGCGACCGATTTCGGCATAGCCGAGCCTGGGATAGTAGTCCGGCGCCTCGAACCGGTAGGTGTCGAGATAGACGCCCGCGAGACCGCGCTCCCGGGCGATGGCCTCCACCCGGCCCAGCAGCGCGCGACCGATACCCAGTCCCCGCGCCGCCGGAACGACGGCGAGGAATCGCACATACATCCAGCCCTGTTCGCCATAGCCGGACAATCCGCCGAGAAACGCGCCGGTCTCGTCGGCGGCCCGCAGGTTGACCGGCACGGTATCGAAAGGGAAGCCCCGCGCCTCGGCGTTCGCGTCGAGGATCGCGTTGATCTCCTCGATGAACGACTTGCCGTCCCCGCCTATGCTTTCGATCTCAACCATGCGCTCCCTTTCCCGCCATATCGCCGAGCGCATACATTGCCGAATTGCTCTTCGGCGTCCACAGTCCGCGCGTCACCGCCTCGCGCAACTGGTCGGCCATTTCTCGCAACGCGTCGGGGTTCTTTGCGGCAATGAAGCCGCGGACCGTCTCGTCCATGAGGTAGGCCTGGTAGACCGCCTCGAAATGGTGGTCGCGCACCGCCCCGGTCGTCGCCGCGAAAGCGAACAGGTAGTCGACCGTCGCCGCCATCTCGAACGCGCCCTTGTAGCCGTGCCGCATCACGCCCGCGATCCATTTCGGGTTGACGACGCGGGCCCGCACCACCCGGCCGATCTCCTCCTCCAATGTGCGGATCACCGGCTTTTCCGGCCGCGAATGATCGTTGTGATACACCGACGGGCGTTCCCCTTTGAGGGTCTCGACCGCCGCCGTCATGCCGCCCTCGAACTGGTAGTAGTCGTCGGAATCGAGCAAATCGTGCTCGCGATTGTCCTGGTTCTGGACGACGGCCTGCATGCCGCGCAGCCGCTCCTCGAACAGCCCGCGCTCGGCGCTGGCCTCGGCCTGGGCGCCATACGCGTAGCCGCCCCAGACGAGATAGGCTTCCGCGAGATCCGCCCGGTCGGTCCAGCCCTTTTCGTCGATCAGCGCCTGCAACCCCGCCCCGTAGGACCCCGGCTTCGAGCCGAACACCCGGTAACCGGCCCGTCGCGTCGCCGTTTCCGAATTCTCGCCCGCCTCCGCCAGGCGCGCCGCCTCGGCGCGCATCCGCGCGGCGACCGGATTGTCGCCCTCGTCCTCCTCCAGATCCCCGACCGCCCGCGCCGCCTTGTCGAACAGCGCGATCTGGTCGGGGAATGCGTCACGGAAGAAGCCGGAGATGCGCAGCGTCACATCGACACGCGGCCGGCCCAATTTGGCGACAGGGATGATTTCGAACCCGGTCACCCGCCGCGAGATGCTGTCCCAGACCGGCTTCGCGCCGATCAGCGCCATGGCCTGGGCGATGTCGTCACCGCCGGTACGCATGTTCGACGTGCCCCATGCCGTCAGTCCGAACGAAACCGGCCATTCGCCGTGGTCCTGCGCATAGCGCGTCACCAGCAATTCGGCGGATTTTTTCCCCAGTTCCCACGCCGTCTCGGTCGGCACCGCCCGGCAGT
>JBAQHA010000713.1:0-11622 GCA_049288075.1 Oricola sp. | reverse complement strand
TACTGGATCACCGGCCGCGTCGACGACGTCATCAACGTGTCGGGCCATCGCATGGGGACGGCGGAAGTGGAATCGGCGCTGGTCAGCCACGACGCCGTGTCGGAAGCCGCGGTCGTCGGCTATCCGCACGACATCAAGGGCCAGGGTATCTACTGCTACGTGACGCTGATGGCCGGCATGGAAGGCTCCGACGCGCTGCGCAAGGAACTGGTCAATCACGTGCGCACCGAGATCGGGCCGATCGCCTCGCCGGACAAGATCCAGTTCGCGCCCGGCCTGCCGAAGACGCGCTCGGGCAAGATCATGCGCCGCATCCTGCGCAAGATCGCCGAGGACGATTTCAGCGCGCTCGGCGACACTTCGACGCTCGCCGATCCGTCGGTCGTCGACGACCTGATCGCCAACCGGCAGAACAAGAAGGGCTGACCGGTCTCCGCCGCGTTCTCACAGCGGGTGTGATTTCGGGCACAGGCGGCGGAAGGCCGCCTGTGCCATTTTCGTCTCCAAGCAGAGAAACCAGCCGCGCCGGCATTGCCGGACGGCAGATTCGAACTGGAGACCGACATGAGACGTATCGCGCTTGCCGCCATCGCCGCCGTATTGACGACCGGCGCCCTGGCCGGCGGACAGTTCCAGCAGGGCGGCTCGGGTCCGCTCGAGGTCGAATCGGCGATGCTGGCGATCAAGTCGCCGGCGACGAACGCCTGCCCGGCAAATGCCAAGATGAAGGCATGGATCTACACGAACAAGGCTGGGCCGGTCAGCTACATGATGATCCGGCACGGCCAGGGCGCAGGTCCGGTAAAGACGGTCGTGGCCAAGAAGATCAACGGCAAGTTCGTGGCCGAAATTTCGCATGTCATCGTGGTCCAGCACAAGATCGACGCGCAGTACCGGATCGCCGCCCGCGGCGCGGGGGATTACCGGTTCTCGGACTGGGTTCCGCTGAAGGCGAACTGCACGATCCAGCTGGGCGGTTGACCGCGATCCGGGCAGGGCTTCGCGGCCCGCCGAACGCGGCCCCTTGCCTGATGCGGGGAATCGCCCCACATTGTGGTTGTCTTCAACAATCGAAAGGAGGTGATCCGATGTCGAGTGATTCTATGGTTCCGGAACGGTCTATGCGGGTCCTACTCCGTCGGAGCAGCCTCTGACGGCAGATGATGCCTGCAACCGGGCAGGCGCGACACGCGCCGCGGTCTGAAGACCGTCCGGTTCCGGAATTGCGAAGGCCGCCCCGATGGGGCGGCCTTTTTCATATCGGACCGTTTTCCAGCCGGGCCGCGCCAGGCGCGCGTCAGTTGATCAGGCGCAGGCCCTTGATGTCGTCGGCGATCTGCTTGAACGCCGCTTCGAGCTCGGCCTGGCTCGTCGTGTTGTAGAAATATTTCGACGTCGCGGTGTCGGTGTTGGCGCAGCTCTTCATCAGGTTTGCGGCCGCGGTACCGGCGCCAAAGGCAATCGAGTACACCTTGACGCCATCGTTCTTCATCGCACCGCAAAGGCCGAGCGCGTAATTCTTCGAATTGGTCGCGCCGCTGCCATTCTGGCCTGCCGACTCGAAGGTGTTGAACTCGCCGTCCGTCATGATGATCGCGTATTTGCGAACGCCCGGGTAGTCGAAGTCCTGAGCGTCGGATCCTTCCGGCCATGCCGAATTCCACTTCGACGACAGCATGTAGTAAGTCCACGCGATCGCGATATGGCCCGCCGTGTTGCCGCCGGTCGACAGGTTGGCAATCCGGCTCTTCAGGGTCGTGGCGTTGTCGGTCATCGGCAGGATTTGGGCGCTGGGGCAGGTATATGCCGAACGGGGGATCTTGGCCGTCGCGTCGGCGAAGGCGTCCGAATAGTTCTCGGTACCGGTGCGTTCATGCACGCAGTCGGGATACGTGGCTTCCATCCAGCAGGTCTTGTAGCCGTACACCTTTTTGCATTTCTGGACATAAGCGGGCGTGGTCTGGATCTTGTCGATGACCGGCGCGACATTGACCGAAGCGGAGTAGGGCACCAGGCCGAGGCGAATTCGGTCCGCGGTGCCGTCATCGCTGAACAGGGTGTTGATCGCCAGTGTCGCCGCGCTCTTCAGGGCAGTGATCTTCTTCGTGTAGGTTCCGCTGATATTCCAATCCATCGAGCCGGTGATGTCGAGCGCCATCGCCACTTCGACTTCCGAGTCGGAGAACTTTGCCTTGGTGGCGGCCTCGACGCGGTGATTGTCGTAACCGACGATGCCGGCCATCGTCATCGGCATGATCGTATGCGCCTGGACTTCCACCGTGCGGTTGACCTTGTCGACGTTGATCGCATCGATTTCCACGTTTTCCGGCGTCAGGTTGCGGCCGTCGAGATTGGCATTGAGGTATTTGCGGACCGCATCCTCGGCATCCTCGATCGCGATGTCGCCAAGGGTCAGGCCCTGCGTCGTCGCCAGCGCGGCCGCGTCGACGGCGAAGGTCAGCTTGTTCTGGGTGTTGAACATGCGCGCCACGTCGACAGCCAACGCCGTTCCCATGAGGAGCGACGTTCCCAAACTGGCGAACATGATGGAGAAGTTGCCGCGCCGATCGCGGACGAATGCATTGAGAAGGTTCGAAACTGTACGCACGGCCATACTCCTTCTGGCACGATCCTGCAGCCCAGTGAGCAGACGCCGTGCCATTTGCGCGGCGAAGCTAGGCCGAAAATCCTTGCAGATGGCTAAATTGCGGGGATCCGGGGGGGCGGATTTCAAACACCGTGAACAGGCCGTTAACGGCCACTCGGCAATTGGAGGGAGCCAATTCAGAGGCGCGAAACACTTCCGATCGGTGTCCCGCTACGGGACGCCGACATGTTCCATTTTGGCACGCTGTCGCAAAACTGTCCCATAATGGAACAGACCGTGTCGGGAAGCCGGTCAGAAGTCGACGGCGACGCCCTTGACTTCCCAGTCGCCGTAACGGACCGGATCCTTGCCGCCGCGGCCGCCGATTTCGCGCGGCTTCGCCGCTTCCTCGGCCTTCATGCGGGCGCGTCTTTCCTCCGCTTCGCCGAGCGCGCGCTGCGCGGCAGGCGGCAGGTCCTCGAAACGGCGCACAGAAAACGTTTCGGCCTCCGGCTTTTCGGCGGAGGGTTTCGGTTCGTTTTCGGTTGCGGGCGTGTCGGTCATCGAGTTCCCTTCGGGCAGTTACTTCCGGCGGTCCGGCATGGTTGAAAATGCGCCGGCGCGCACACACTATTATAGTCCGGCGCGGGGCATTTCCACCCTGTCGCGAGAGAGCGGAGACGCAACGATGAATCTGGTGAAGACAGCCATGCTGATCGCCTTCATGACGGCGCTGTTCATGGGCGTCGGCTACATGATCGGCGGTTCGGGCGGCATGATGATCGCCTTTGCCATCGCGCTGGCGATGAACGCGTTCTCCTACTGGAATTCCGACAAGATGGTGCTGCGCATGCACAACGCCATCGAAATCGACCGGGCGAAAGCGCCGGAATATTACGGCATCGTCGAGGCGCTGGCCCAGCGCGCCGGCCTGCCGATGCCGAAGGTTTACCTGATCAAGAACGAGCAGCCGAACGCGTTTGCGACCGGGCGCAATCCGCAGAATGCCGCCGTCGCGGCGACCACGGGTTTGTTGCAGCGGCTGGACCAGGAGGAGGTCGCCGGCGTGATCGCGCACGAACTGGCGCATATCCAGAACCGCGACACGCTGACCATGACCGTGACGGCGACGCTCGCGGGCGCAATCTCGATGCTCGGCAATTTCGCGTTCTTCTTCGGCGGCTCGCGCGACAACAACAATCCCTTCGGGTTCATAGGCGTGCTGATCGCGATGATCGTGGCGCCCTTCGCGGCGATGATCGTGCAGATGGCGATCAGCCGGACGCGCGAATACTCGGCCGACCGGCGCGGCGCGGAAATCTGCGGCAATCCCGAATGGCTGGCGAGCGCGCTGGGCAAGATCGCGGCCGCAGCCGGGCGCACCGTCAATGTCGCCGCCGAGCGCAATCCGGCGACGGCGCACATGTTCATCATCAATCCGCTGAACGGCCAGCGCGCCGACAGTCTGTTCTCCACCCATCCGGACACGGAGAACCGCATCCGCGCGCTGATGGCGATGGCGGCGGAGATGGACAGCGCGACGCAGGCGGCGACGCCCGAAGCCGCGCCTTCCGCCCGCCCGGTCCGGTCCGGTTCCTCCGGCATTCCGAAGACCGGCGGTCCCTGGGGCCGCGACGGCGACAAAGGTCCGTGGGGTTGAGCGCGCCGTCGCGTCGGCGCACGAACCGGAAACCCGAAGAACAGGCCGACAAGCCCGGACTCGCCGCGCGGCAGGCCGCGCATCGCATCCTCGGCGCCATTCTCGACGCAAAGTCCTCGATGGACGGGCTGACCGACGAAGTGCATGGCCATCCGCATTACCTGGCGCTGGAGCCGCGCGACCGCTCGCTGGTGCGCGCGATCCTGCTCACGGGCTTGCGCAATTACGGCGACCTCGAAGACACGATCAAGCAATTCACGGACAAGCCGCTGCCGGGCGGCGCGACCGGTCTTCGCAACATTCTCCTCGCCGGGCTCGCCCAGATCCTGTTCCTCGACATTCCCGACCACAGCGCGGTCGACCTGGCGGTCTCGGCGGCGCAGGCCGATCCGCGCTCGCAGCGTTTCGCCAATCTGGTCAACGCGCTGCTGCGGCGCGCGGCGTGCGAGAAGGCGAACCTGTTGCGACGCTTCGCGGAGCATCCGGCAATCGCACCGAAATGGTTCGCCGAGCGCCTCGAGGCAATCTACGGGCATGAAGCCGCCGCCGCGATTGCCGCCTGTCACCGGCTGGAAGCGCCGATCGACCTGACGCTCAAGCAAGCCGAGCAGGCCAATGCGCGGGAATGGGCCGAAAGGCTCGGCGCAATCGTCCTGCCTACGGGCTCGTTGCGCCTGACCGGAGCGAACCGCGATATCGCGACGCTTGCCGGTTACAACGAGGGCATGTGGTGGGTGCAGGACGCAGCGGCGGCGATCCCGGCGCGGCTGTTCGGCGACATGACGGCCAAGCGCGCCGCCGATCTCTGCGCGGCGCCGGGTGGCAAGACGGCGCAGCTCGCCGACGCGGGCGCGCGGGTCACGGCGCTCGACCTGTCGGTCAACCGGCTGAAGCGGCTTTCCGGCAATCTCCAGCGGCTTGGTCTATTGCACGCCTGCGAACCGATCGCGACAGACCTGTTCGCCTTCAGGCCCGATCATCCGTTCGACGCGGTGCTGCTCGACGCGCCCTGCTCGTCGACGGGCACGGTGCGCCGCCACCCCGACGTGCCGTTCACCAAGTCGCCCGCCGATATCGAGAAGCTCGCGGCTTTGCAGGCGCGCATGCTCGATCATGCCGCGACGCTGGTCGCGCCGGGTGGCCTGATCGTCTTCTCGAACTGCTCGCTCGATCCGCTCGAAGGCGAGGACGTTGCGCGGCGCTTTGCCGAAACGCATGCGGATTTCGCGACCGAACCCGTCACTCCGGAAGAGCTTCCGGGCCTTGAAACCGCCGTCACTCCGGACGGTTTCGTGCGGCTGACGCCGGCGCATCTCGATCTCGGCGATCCGGCGATCAGCGGTGTCGACGGATTCTTCGCCGCCCGGTTCCGGCGGAAACTGTAGCCGTCACCGATTTCCTTGATTATCTGATGGCGGCGAATCACAATCGTTCGATTCGCGGTATTCCAATATTGGGGAGGATATTTGGCCCGACCGACTCTGATGAGCGATCCGGGATACTGGGCGTCGGGCGCCCGGATTTACTGGTCTCTGGTGCGCCAGCGCATCCAGAAGGGTCCGGTTTTTGCCTGGCGGTTCATCGGACCCGTGCCGGAGCGCCTCGTCATGGTTCCGCCCGATCTGCGGCCGGCGGACCCGCTGGTGGCGCGGGACATCTATGAAGGCCGTTTTTCGTTCGCCGGACGGGTCGTCGAAACGGGCGGTTCCTCGCCCTTCGCCGTCATTCCGCCGTCCCCGGCGTGGGAAGAGCGGTTGCACGGCTTTCGCTGGCTGCGCCACCTGAAGGGGGCGGAAAGCGATCTCGCCTCGGCGAATGCGCGTGCGCTGGTCAACGACTGGATCCAGAGCCACGGCAGGACGCTTTCGGGCAACGCCTGGAAGATGAGCGTGACTGCTGAGCGCGTCATCGCCTGGATGCAATATTCGCGGCTCCTGCTGCTCGACAGCGACCATGTCTTCTATCGGCGCTTCATGTCGTCGCTTGCGCGCCAGGTGCGTTATCTGCGCGGCCTGTCGCCGTCGATGAGCGACGATCTCGAGGCGCTGACTGTGCGCATCGCGCTGTGCTTCGCATCGCAGGTGCTGCCGTCCTCGGCGCGGTTCGAGCGCACGGCGGCGCGCAATCTCGAATTCCAGCTTCGCCGTCAGATCCTGCCCGACGGAGGCCATGCCAGCCGCTGCCCGGACGTGCTTCCCGGCCTGCTCGCCGATCTGCTGCCGCTGGCGCAGTGCTATGTCTCGGCGTCGAAACCGGTGCCGCAGGAAATCGTCCGCACGCTCGACCGCATGTTCCCGGCGCTCCGCTTCTTCCGGCACTCAGACGGTCATATCGCGCTGTTCCACGGCGCGGGCACCGCCAATTTCGACCTGACGACTGCGGTGCTGCGGCACGACCAGAACGGGTCGCAACCGCTCGGTCACATGCCGCATTCTGGTTACCAGCGATTGGCGAAGGGCCAGTCGGTGGCGATCGCGGATACCGGCGTTCCGCCTTCGGGTCCCTACAGCTCCTTCGGCCATGCGAGCTGCCTCGCGTTCGAGTTTTCGAGCGGGCGGCAAAGGCTGATCGTCAATGCCGGGATCGACCGGCTCGACCGCGAGAATTACCGCGAAATGGCGCGCATGACGGCGGCGCATTCGACTCTCGTCATCGACGACACGTCGTCGGCGCGGTTCGCGCGATTTGCCGGGACATGGGCGGAAGGCCGCTGCCGTGTCGTCTCCGGCCCCGTGACCGTGCGCATCGAGCGCAACGAGGACGCCGACGCGCCGGGCTTCGCGTCCCAGCACGACGGCTACGTCAAGCTGTTCGGGCTGTGGCACGAGCGCGGACTGACGCTTCGCGACGAAGGCGACCGGCTGGAAGGCTATGACCGGCTGATCCATTCCGGCCACAAGGGCGCCGACACGCAACATCAATTCGACATCCGCTTCCACCTCCATCCGGCGGCGCGCGCGGAGAAGCAGGACGATAATTCGGTGCGGCTCGTCACCGACCAGGGCGACCTGTGGACCTTCACCGCCGATGCGGGCGACATGACGATCGAGGATTCGATCCATTTCGCCGGCGTCGCCGGGCCGGTTCGCAACCAATCGATCCTCGTTTCCGGCATCTGGCCGCAGATCGACACGGTGGAATGGTCGCTGACGCGCTTCCACGCGCTCTGAGGCGGCGCAGTCTTCATCTTTCGTTGCAAATCGCGCCTCGCGCGATAGGCAAGGCGGCGCGAGCGTGTTAGCAGCAGCCGCAACCCCCCTTTTTCAAGACCGCGAGATCGGCAGATGGCTGTTGTTTCGAAGAAAATCCCCGCTCCCGACCGGGTTGCGATCCGCCGGGCGCTTCTATCCGTTTCCGACAAGACCGGGTTGGTCGAGCTTGCCGGCGAACTGGTGAAACGCAATATCGAACTGGTCTCCACCGGCGGCACGCGCAAGGCGATCGCGGATGCCGGACTGCCGGTCATCGACGTGTCGGACGTGACCGGCTTTCCGGAGATCATGGACGGGCGCGTGAAGACGCTGCATCCGGCGGTGCATGGCGGATTGCTGGCGGTTCGCGACGATCCCGAGCATGTGGCGGCGATGGAGGCGAACGGGATCGAGCCATTCGATCTCGTCGTGATCAACCTCTATCCGTTCGAGCAGGTCGTGGCGGCCGATTCCGACTATCCGACGACGATCGAGAACATCGACATCGGCGGGCCGGCGATGGTGCGGGCTTCGGCGAAGAACCATGCCTATGTGACCATTGTGACCGATCCGGCAGACTACCCGGAAGTGACCGCCATGCTGGCGGAGAACGACGGCTACTCGACGCTCGACAAGCGCAAGGCGTTCGCCGCCCGCGCTTTCCAGCGCACCGCCAGCTACGACGCGATGATCGCACAATACATGGCCGACATGCTGTCGCTGCCGCCGGTCAGCCGGCATCACGCGACCGGCGGCACGCTGTCCTTGCCGATGCGCTACGGCGAGAACCCGCACCAGGCGGCCGGGCTGTACCTGACAGGGGAAAAGCGGCCGGGTGTTGCCACGGCAAACCTTTTGCAGGGAAAAGCGCTGTCCTACAACAATATCAACGACACGGACGCGGCCTATGAACTCGTCAGCGAGTTCGATCCGGCGAAGCCGGCGGTGGCGATCATCAAGCACGCCAATCCCTGCGGCGTGGCGACGGGGGCGACGCTCGCCGATGCCTACCGCAAGGCGTTTGCCTGCGACCAGACCTCGGCCTTTGGCGGCATTGTCGCGCTGAACGGCACGCTGGACGCGGAAGCGGCCGAGGAAATCGTCAAGATCTTCACGGAGGTGATCATCGCGCCGTCGGTCACGGACGAGGCGGCGGCGATCGTGGCGGCGAAGAAGAACCTGCGCCTCCTGACGGCGGGGTCGCTCGCCGATCCGCGCGCCAAGGGCATTTTCATCAAGTCGGTCGCCGGGGGCTTCCTGAAGCAGGAGCGCGACAATGCGGTCGTCGCCGACATGGACCTGAAATGCGTCACCAAGCGGCAGCCGACAGATGCCGAACTCGCCGACATGCGGTTTGCCTTCACGGTCGCAAAGCATGTCAAGTCGAACGCCATCGTCTATGTCCGCGACGGCGCGACGGTCGGCATCGGAGCGGGGCAGATGAGCCGGGTCGATTCGGCGCGGATCGCGGCGCGCAAGGCGCAGGACGCGGCGGAAACACTCGGCCTGGCCGAGCCGCTGACCAAGGGATGCGTGGTCGCTTCGGACGCCTTCTTCCCGTTTGCCGACGGACTCCTGAGCGCGGTCGAGGCGGGCGCCAGGGCGGTGATCCAGCCGGGCGGGTCGATGCGCGACGACGAGGTGATCGCGGCGGCAGACGAGCACGGCATCGCGATGGTTTTCACCGGCGTCCGGCACTTCCGGCACTAGGATTGTTCAGGTGCGCGAACGCACCGGGATCAGCAGCAGCATTCCGATGACGAAGAGCGCCAGGATCGGCGTGATGCCGATGCGCTGGCTCGAAAACAGCGTCGTGACGATGCCGATCGACCACGGCGCGATGAAGGCCGTGGCGCGGCCGGACAGGGCGTAGAGGCCGAAGGCCTCGCCCATGCGCTCGGGCTCCGCCTGGTCGACCAGCAGCGGCCGCGAGGACGCCTGCAAGGCGCCGCCGGCGGCCCCGATCAATGCGCCCGCGCAATAGAACATGATGTCGGGCGCACCCGATCCGGCGGGAACGGTCATGAACAGGATCTGAGTATCGCTGGTCGAGATGATCATCGCGCTGGCGATGATCAGGCCGAAAATCATGATCACCACGACGCGCTTGGTGCCGATGCGCGTATCGGCCCAGCCGGCGACGACGCAGCCGAGAATGCCGGTGACGCTCGCAAGAATGCCGAAGACGCCGAGCTGGATCGTCGACCAGCCGAGCACGCCGACAGCATAGATGCCGCCGAAAGTGTAGAGACCGTTGAGGGCGTCGCGGTAGACCATGCTTGACATCAGGAAGGCGAACAGGCTGCGCTCCTTCGGAAGATTGCGCAGCGTTCGCCACAGGTCATGCAGGCCACGTCTGACGGCGCCGCTCACGCGTTCGCGCCGCGCCGCGTCCGGGGTGAAGACAAAAAGCGGAATGATGAAGACCGCGATCCAGATCGCGGTCAGCGGTCCCGAGGCGCGGTCGCCTTCGAGCATCGCGGGATCGAGGCCGAGGATCGGCGTCAGGCCGACCAGCGTCTTGCCAGATTCCGGACTGGCGACCATCAGAAGCAGCATCGCGATCAGGCATATCAGCCCGCCGGCATAGCCGAGCGCCCAGGCATTTCCAGAGAGGCCGCCCAGCTTCTCGCGTTCGACGAGGCCCGGCATCATGGCGTTGTTGAAGACAGCGGCGAATTCGACGCCGATCAATGCGATCGTGAAGGCGGCGAGGCCGAAATACACCATCGACGGACTGGCGTTCGGCGGGACGAACCAGAGCGAGAAGATGGCGACGACCGCGACGGCGGTGAACCCGAAGATCCACGGCTTGCGTGGCCCGGTGGCGTCGGAGATCGCGCCGAGGACGGGCGACAGGAGCGCGATGGCGAAGCCGCCGATGCCGGCGGCGAAGCCCCACAAAGCCTGGCCCTCGACCGCGTTCGGCGCCACGTGGGCGGCGAAATAAGGTGCGAAGACGAAGGTGATGATGAGGGTATGGAACGGCTGCTGGGCCCAGTCGAAGAACATCCAGCCGATAACGCCTCTCCGCGACACGGACGGCGTTGCGCCCGCCGGAGGCCCTTCATTTGCTTCAACGGCAGTCATCGCCCCTGTGCTCCTGTCGTCATGATACGAGATCGGCCAAGAGGCCGGCTGCGACTGTCAGGCGAGAGACGCTCAAGCCGCCCGATTTCGTGAGGTCGCCGATGCGATCCTGAACGCGGGTGATGCGCAGCTTGTTGTGTTCGAGCCAGCCCGCCACGGCGTCGCGCGCCGACTTGTCCTTGCCGGCGGCAGCCAGCGCGGCATTGGTGATGGCGAGGCGCGCCGAATAGATCGTGTCGAGGGCGCGGTTCTGCGCCAGCCCGTCGAAATAGTCATCCGTCGACAGGTCGTAGGCGAGGCGCTCGAGGCGGCCGATGCGGAACATTTCCGTGACGGCGAACATCGCTTCCCCCGCCTCCAGCACGGAGCGATTCGATGCCTTCGACACGCTCATGATGTCCGGCGCCATGGCGAGGATCGGCAGGAGTGCGATCTTTTTCGCGACCGCCTCGGCCAAGCCGTCGGCCTTGAAGGCGTCGCGGCGCTCCTTCACCCAGTCCGCCAGATAGGGCGGTACCAGGTTGAGCAGCTTCGCTTCCAGTTCTCCTGCGGCCTCCCGCAGCGCCTTGACCGATTCGGTCAGCGGCGCGTGGCTTTCTCCGTTCTTGATGAAATGGGCGGTCGCCTGGCGCAGCGAGTTGCCGATGTCGTCATAGATGTCGAGCTGGCGCGTCCCGGATATCCTGTTGTCGAGCGCGTCGACAGCGGCGTAGAGCGGGCGGAAGCCGAAGCCATCGCGCACGGCGACATGGGCGCGCACGATGCCGTAGGGCAGCATGCCGGTGGCGTCCTCGAAACGGCTGATCAGCGTGGTGCCGCCGCGATTGATCGCCTCGTTGGCGAGGCGCGTGGCGATGATCTCGCGGCGCAGCCGGTGGGTCTTGATCCGGTCGGTGAAGTCCTTGACCATGCGAGGCGGGAAATAGCCCAGCAAGTCCGCCTCAAGATAGGGATCGTCGGGCAGCTGGCTTTTGACGATGTCGTCGAACAGGACGATCTTTGCATAGGCGAGCAGGACGCCGATCTCGGCGCGGGTGAGGCCGCGACCGGCCTTCTGGCGCTCGGCGACGGCCTCGGCGCCGGGCAGGAACTCG
>JBAQHA010000712.1:0-4026 GCA_049288075.1 Oricola sp. | reverse complement strand
GTGTTCGCCGTCCGCCAGATTGAGTACCCAGAGAAGCGGCATGACGCTGGCCACCGCGCCGGAGTTGCCCCCTATGGAAGAATAGAGCCCTCGGCGACCCAGCTGCGGCTCGCCTTTCGGCGAGAGGTTCAGCGGCGTGCAATCCTCTTCCGCGATCTCGATCACCTTCATGATGAGATCGAACGAGGCCTGCAGGTGTTCGGCCGCGATGAAATCGAGGTTGTCGGCCGAGGTGTGATACTCCGGAAACGTGCCGAACGCGCTTCGCTGGAACAGGCCGACCGGCAAATTGAAGCCCGGCGAACAATACTGGCGCTCGTCGTATCCGTAGGGCGAAAAATCCAGCAGGACGGGGTCGAAGCCGCTGTGCTGGAGCACGTGCCGCATCGCGCGGTCGATGAAGGCATCGCCCCGCCGGCTGCGCTTGTAGGTCGGACCGCCGGCGTCTCCGACGCAGGAAACGACGAGACCGTGATCGATCGAGAGATTTCCCTCGTTTGCCGACAGCCAGGCCAGCGCGCCCATCGTGCCTGGCGCGAACAGGAAGCGGTAGCTGTAGCGCGTCCTGCGCGATCTCAACATGCGCGCCAGCATCGTCAGCAAGGCAAGCCCCGAACAATTGTCGTTGGCCAGGGAGGGGTGGCAGATATGCGCGCTCAGCAGGAACTCGCGCGATGTTTCCCCCTCGTGCAGATACTCGCCGTAAGTCAGGCTTCCGTCCGACAGGTCGGAATCGATGAAGACCTCATATTCGCCATCGGGCAGAGCCGACATTACACGGTCGCTCAGACAGAATCCCCAGCGCTCGGCGTGGTAGGACGTCCGGTAGGGTATCAGGTCCGGCTGCTCGGGAAGAGTGAAGCAATGTTCCCTCAACTCCGCGAGCGACACCTTCTCGTGAACCGGTACCGAGTAGTTGAGCACGTGAAGGTTGCACGCCTTGAAGTCGATCACCTTCCGCCCCGACGGGTCCTTCACCCAGGCGTCGCGGATGTTCCATTCCCTGGGCGCGCTCCAGTCGAACATCTCGGTGCCGGTCGGCACCTCGACCCGTTCGAGCGGTATGTGGCGGGCAAGGATATCCAGCGTGTCGCGCACGCCGTTTCCCGTGATGCTACGGCACAACGGATAGAGTTCGGCGGCAAGCGCGTAGCAGGCGCCGCCGATGTCGCCGTCCGCGAAGAGGTCGGCGGTCGGCCGGGGATGCAGCGGAGCGTTCACCGGATGCCTCGCAATGCCTATTTGGCCATTGCCAACTCGGGCGCCGCTTCCTTCATGGAGGTCCGGCGCAGCTGATGATCGAGGATGCCCTCGGCGATCAGGTAGCGGATATGCGCGATACGCTGGTAGCGCGGGCCTTCGAACTCTTCCGCGGTCAGGCCGGCGCCGCGATATGCGGCATAGAGCTGCTCTGCGCCCGCCCGCGCGTCCCATTGCGGAATGGCTTGCGGCATCACGCGCGCCAGCTTCTCGAAACTGACCCTGTAGGAGCGCTTGTCGGGACCGGCATCGGAGGCGAATTCCACCCTGCAGCCGGGCACCACTTCGGCAACAATCTCCGCGATCTCCCGGATGCGGTAATTGTGGTCGGTATGGCCGACATTGAACGCCTCGTTCCAGACGGCATCCTTCGGCGCCGTCAAGCCGGCAATGAACGCGCGGGAGATGTCCTCGATATGGACAATCGGCCGCCAGGGTGTGCCATCGGACTTCATCAGGATAACGCCGTTGGTCACGGCCCATGCCACCAGATTGTTCAGCACGATGTCGAAGCGGAGCCTCGGTGAGACGCCGTAGGCCGTCGCCGGACGGAGATATACCGGGCAGAAGTTCTGGTCGGCGAGTTCCGATATCGCGCGTTCCGACGCCACCTTGGACCGGCCGTAGGCCGTCACCGGGTTGAGCTCGCCGGTTTCGTCGATCAGGTCTTCGCCCGACAGGCCGTAGTTGGAGCAGGACGACGCGAACAGGAAGCGGTTCACGCCGGCTTCCTTCGCTGCCTTCGCCATGCCGACGCTGGCCAGATAATTGATGTCCTCGGTCAGGCCCTCATTGAGATCGCCGAGCGGATCGTTCGAGAGAGCGGCAAGATGGATGACCGCGTCGAATCCCTCGAGATCGTGCGGCGTCACATCGCGGACATCCTTGCGCAGCCACGGCACTTCCACCTTGCTGCCGCCGCCCGCATAAGTGCAGCGCTCGTAAAGATCCGTGTCGAAGCCGTTAACCTCATGGCCCGCCTTGATCAGCATCGGCACCATCACGGACCCAATATATCCCTGATGGCCGGTGACGAGAACTTTCATGATCCCACTCCTTGAATTGGCTCTACTGACAGCTAGCGGCATCGCGCCCGCCTTGGCGAGACGGCATATCGGCTAGTCGGGCGACAAGGGATGCGCCGACGACTACCGAAAACCGGCGAAAGTCCGCCTTATGGATGAACCGGCGTAAGGCATAAGCACAGGATCGGGGCCATGGAACGCGCTGCGGAAAAACGCCGGTTCTCCGCTGCCTTTCACTCATGCGCCGAGTTGAACTTGCGGAAGACGACTTCCGACGGCCGTCCAACGAGATACCTTTCCACGCCGTCGGAAATTGCCTTCGCATAGACCGCCAGGGCGCCGTCGAATGCCTCGATCGTCCGGTCGATGTCCGCATCGCCATGCGCGTAGCTTACGACCAGCGAAGGCATCAGCACGCCGCGCCTGATCGTCTCCTGCAGGAGGAGGCTGCGGAACGCCTGGGAGGGATTGCCTTCCGGATCGCGGGCGCCATAGAAAAGACAGCAGTCCCGCCCGATCACCTGCACATACGCGCCCAGGCCGTGCCGGTCGATCGCCTGGTTCACGCCTTCCCTCAGGCGCTTGCCCTGCCGCGCAAGATGCTCCACGACGGGTTCCGACTGATATGTCCGCATCGTCGCGATCGCCGCGGCGAGCGAATGCGTTTCGGCTCCATGGGTAGTCGACAACAGAAAGACCCGCGGCTTGTCCGTGTGACCCAGTCCTCCAAGCCGCATGAATTCACGCTTGCCGGCCAGCGCGGAGACGGAGAAGCCGTTCGACATTGCCTTTCCGAAGATCGAGAGGTCGGGCACGACGCCATAGAGCCTCTGCGCGCCGTTCGCATGCCAGCGGAAGCCCGTGATCGTCTCGTCGAAGATCAGGAGCGCGCCATTGTCGTGGCAGAGCTGCAGCAACGCCTGCAGATAGCCTTCAGGCGGATCTTCAGTGCGGGCGGGTTCGAGAATGAAGGCTGCGATCTGTCCGGGATAGCGGGCGAAAAGGCCGGCTGCCGCATCGAGATCCCCATAGGGAAACTGCAGGGTCAGCGCCTTCACCGCTTCCGGAATTCCGCCGTCCATCGCGGTCGTGCCTATGAACCAGTCATCGGTGGAGAAGAACGGATGGTCCGCGCAGCGCGCTATCATGTCCCTGCCCGTGTGTGCCCGGGCAAGCTTCAGCGCGCCGGATGTCGCATCGGAACCGTCGCTGCAGAACTTGACCATCTCGGTCCCGGGCACGGATTCCAGGAATGTCTCGGCGCACTCGACCTCGATGCGGGCAGGCCGCGTGAAGTTCGACCCGGTTTTCAGGGTCTCCCGAACCGCCGCGAGCACCGGTTCGTACGCATGCCCCAGGCCGACCGCACGGTTCCCCATGCCGTACTCGATGAACTCGTTCCCATCGACATCCCAGACGCGACAACCAAGGCCGCGCTCTATGAAGCCCGGCGAGAGGACGGGATACTGATCATCCCCCTTCGCATAGGTGTGGCAGCCGCCGGGAATTATGGAATGCGCGCGCTTGCGCAGCTGGTTGGACTTGCTGAAGATGTCGAATGAAATGTTCACCGATCAATCCGCCTTGTGCCTTGGATTCGCGCCGCGCCCGAAGCTCCGATCAGCTTCGACCGGCAGGCCGATGGCGCGACCGGCAACTGATTGCAGCGAAACGCTAGCGGGTTTGCGGGAGGGTGTAAAAACCCAAGAAATCGGTACGTTATTCCCCAAAAGAGGGTGCC
>JBAQHA010000711.1:0-3216 GCA_049288075.1 Oricola sp. | reverse complement strand
GCGGCGAACAGCCCCCTCTCCGGTCCTTCGGACCACCTCTCCCCCGCAAGGCGGGGGACGAGGAAGGAGTCCGCGCCCGCCAGCGCTGACGACGCGCGGCCCCCATGATCGTCGTGTCGGCCAGGTTGGGTGCCGTCATGTCGGGACCGTCCGCCGATCCCTCACGAAGGTTTGATTGTTTGGACATAGAATGTCCGGAATCGACGTGATTAGAAAGCGGCATGAGAAGATTGTTCGTCGCCTTCCTGTTGCTCGCCCTGTCCGCGAGCCAGGCCCTGTCGCACGGCGTCGTCCCTTCGCCGCGGGCGGGGGAGGACGGCGCGTCGGCAATTGCCTTGACCGTTGTCGGCGGCGCGAACAAGCGCGTCTGCTGGCGCAAGGTGCTCGTGCCGGCGCGGCACGGCGACCGTCAGGCCGTGTCCTTTTCCTCCTGCTCGCCGGATCACAAGTTGATCCGCGCCGTCGTCCTGCCGCAGCCGGACATGTCGAGCCCCGTTCGCCGGACCGCATCGTCGCCGCACCTGTCGCCGCATGATCCCGGCCGTCCGCTTCGCCCGCCGATCGCCTGATCGTCGCTCCGCCGGCGCATCGTACCGATGCCGGCTTCTTTCAAAGACAATCAGGAGATCAGAAGTGAACATATTTTCCACGCCGAATGAAACCGGCGAGCGTCTCGCGCGTTTGGATGCCGTGACAACCGAAACCCCACTGTCGCGACGGGCCTTTCTTGCGGGCGCCGCCGGCGTCACCGGCCTTGCCCTTGCCGGCTGCCAGACCGTGTCGCCGCGCTACGCCGAGCCGGCGCCGCCCGCCGCGCCTCAGGTTTCGCCGTCGGCGCTGGCGGCCTATCGCGCCATGCCGGAAGAGCGGTTCCCCATTCCGGCGGTCGACCCGTCTAAGATCCCTCCGCAGTTCCAGCGCCAGCTCGTGCCCTACGCCACGGCGGAGAATGTCGGCACGATCATCGTCGACACCTCGGCCTTCCACCTGCATCTCGTCCAGGAGAACGGCATGGCCATGCGCTACGGCGTCGGCCTCGGCCGCGCCGGTTTCGAATGGTCGGGCAGGGCGAATGTCGCCTGGAAGCAGGAATGGCCGAAATGGACGCCGCCGGACGAGATGATCGCCCGCCAGCCCGAACTGGAACCCTACAGCGCCGAAAATGGCGGCATGCCGCCCGGACCGATGAATCCGCTCGGCGCGCGCGCGTTGTATATCTTCCAGAACGGCCGCGACACGCTCTACCGCATCCATGGCTCGCCGGAATACTGGTCCATCGGCAATGCCGTTTCGTCGGGCTGCGTCCGCCTCATCCAGCAGGACGTGATCGACCTCTATGGCCGCGTGACGACCGGCGCCCCGATCATCGTCGTGTAGGCGGCATCGCTCTCCGCCCGGCCGAAAAGGCCGGGCGGAACTTTTTCGGATTTTTCTCGCGGCCCCGCGTAGGGGAAGCGTTTTCTCCGCGTGTCAGATGCAGGCCGGAATCATCCGGCTCGTTCAACTGACACCGGAGACCCCCGATGAAACACCATCCCCTGATCGCCGGCGCGCTGTTCGCCGGCATTCTCGCGGCCGGACCGGCAGCCGCCGGCAACGGCTTCGGCGCGAAAATGCTCGTCAACATGCTGTTCCAGACCGGCGACGCCAACGGCAACGGCCGGCTGGATCCCGACGAGATCGCGGCGCTGCGCATGCGCGGTTTCGAGCGCGCCGACGCAAACCACGACAACCGCATCTCGAAGGAAGAGCAGCAGGCCGCCGCCTCGCGCCAGCAACGCCGCGCCGACATGGCCCGCGCCATCGGCGACGGGCAGATGGATCGTTTCGACGCGGATGGAGACGGTACGGTTACGCGCGCCGAATTCGAGAACGCGCCGCGCCCCGGCTTCGCCCTCGCCGACATCGATGCCGACGGCGCGCTCGATCGCGCCGAGATGGACCGCATCCTTTCGCTCATGGCCTCGGCGCGCTGAGCGTCCGGCACATCCGACATCGAAACCCAACATTGAAACCCACGGAGACTGACATGAATAACTTCGCACTCGTCCTCGCCGCGTCCGCGATCTCGCTCGGCGCCCTTGTCCCATCGGCGGAGGCCGGCCAGCGCGTCGTGACCGGCGCCCATGGCGGATCGAAAGTCGTCACCACGAATGTCGACGGGAACGGCGCATCGCGCTCCGTCAACCGCACCGGCCCCAATGGCGGCACGATGACGACGACGCAGGATTGCGTTCCCGGCCTGTCGAATTGCGATCGCACCATGAGCGCGACCGGCGCCTATGGCCGCACCGTGTCCGGCTCGTCGACCGTCAGCCGCGTTCCCGGCCAGTCCGTGACGACGGGTTCCGTTGTCGGGCCGAACGGCGGCGTCTACAAACGAACCGTGACACGCACCTGGTAGGCAGGCGTTGGACGGGACGGGTTCGCATTGGCGCGCGGGGACACAGACGACGAGCTTCTTCGCGCGGCCGCGGACGGCAGCGAGCGGGCCTATGGCCTGCTCGTCTCCCGCCATCTCGACCGGGTGCGCCGCGTTGCCCGGGGTTACACCGGCAGCGCGGCCGATGCCGACGACATCGCGCAGGAGGTTTTCCTCTCCGTCTGGCGCAATGCCGGGCGCTGGCGGGCGGGCGAGGCGCGGTTTTCCACCTGGCTCTACCGCGTCACGGCCAACCGCTGTATCGACCACATGCGGCGCGCCCGTTTCAGGAGCTGGATCGGCCTCGACCGCATCGAGGCCCTTGTCGCCTCCGACGACGATCCCGAACGCGAACTCGCGGGCCGGGGCGAACTGGCGTTGGCGGCGCGGGCCGTGGCCGCGCTTCCCGACCGGCAGCGCATGGCGATCCTGCTTTCGGTTTCTGCGGGACTTGCCAATCCGGCCATCGCGGAAACAATGGGCGTCTCGACCGGTGCGGTCGAACAGTTGCTGGTACGCGCGCGGCGCGTCCTGCGTGAGAATCTGAGTGAGCCCCGGAGGGCGGAAGAATGAACAGGGACCAATTCGAAAACCTGCTGCTGGTCCATGGCGGCGATCCTGGGCGATGGCCGGCGCGCGACCGCACGGCGGCGCTCGCCTTTGCGGCGTCCGGGGACGAGGGTCGGGCGATGCTGAACGCGGCGCGCGCGCTCGACGCGGCAGTGCTGTCAGCCTCTGTCGTGGGTCCCTCCGGAACGCTTGCCGCGGCGATCCTCGGCGCCGCGGCGCGAGAC
>JBAQHA010000710.1:0-5266 GCA_049288075.1 Oricola sp. | reverse complement strand
GTCCACAGCGGCGCGGAATCGACCGGGTTCGAAATCTCTTCGCTCACGCCGCCGCCCCGCCGATTGCCGCGCGCGCTTCCTCGTGATCGGAGAAATGCACCGTCGCGCCCTTCGCAGTCTGGCCGGTCTCGTGGCCCTTGCCGGCGATGATCAACGTGTCGCCCTGTTTCAGCGACGCGATCGCCGTTCTTATCGCCTCGCGCCGGTCGCCGATCTCGGTCGCGCCGGGCGCTGCAGCAAGGATCGCCGCGCGGATCGCCGCGGGTTCCTCCGAGCGCGGATTGTCGTCGGTGACATAGACCCGGTCGGCAAGGCGCTGGGCGATCTCGCCCATGATCGGCCGCTTGCCGGGATCGCGGTCGCCGCCGGCGCCAAAGACGACCACAATCTCGCCGCTGGTGAACGGACGCACCGACAACAGCACCTGCTCCAGGGCCTCCGGCTTGTGGGCGTAGTCGACATAGACCAGTGCGCCGTTCGGCAGATGCGCGACGAGGTCGAGCCGTCCCGGCGCGCCCTCGATTTTCTCCAGTGCCTCGAAGGCGACTGCGGGCTTCACGCCGGTCGCGATCGCCAGCCCGGCCGAGACCAGCGCGTTCGACACCTGGAACTCGCCGGCGAGCGGCAGCTTGATCAGGTAGGTCCCGCCGCCATGCGTCACTTCGACTTCCTGGCGGTACCGCTCATGTTCGACGCGCTTCAGGGAAATGAACCCGCCCTTGCGGCCGACCGTCAGCACCTCGAGCCCGGCCTTGGCGGCAGCATCCTCGGCGGCCTGCGAATAGGGATCGTCGGCAAAGATCACCGCCGGCCTGCCCTTGTCCAGCAGCGTGTCGAACAGGCGCATCTTGGCCGCGAGGTAGTGTTCGACCGTCGGGTGGTAATCCATGTGGTCGCGGCCGAGATTGGTGAATGCCCCGGCGGCGAGCGTCACCCCGTCGAGGCGGCGCTGGTCGAGCCCATGGCTGGAAGCCTCCATCGCCACATGCGTCGTGCCCTGCCCGGCGAGGTCGCGCAGCACCGTGTGCAGCATCACCGGGTCCGGCGTCGTCAGCGAGTCCGTGATGGTCAGTTTCGGCGAGATCACGCCGGTCGTGCCGACGCTGGCGGCGTTGAAGCCGGCATGCGCGTAGATCTGGCGCGTGAAGGAAGCGACGGAGGTCTTGCCGGCCGTTCCGGTGACCGCGACGATGGTTTCCGGCTGCGGCCCGTGGAGCCGCGCGGCAATCAGTGCCAGCGCGCGGCGCGGGTCGGCGCTGCGAAGAACCGGAACGGCAAGTTCGCCCACCGGCGCGTCCATGCCGCACAGCACGGCGGACGCGCCTGCCTCGGCGGCGGCCCTGGCGAAGCTCGCGCCGTCGGCCTTGACGCCCGCGAGCGCCACGAACAGATCGCCTTTGGCGACCTTGCGCGAATCGGCCGTTACGCCCGAAAACTCGACTTCGCCCGCCGACATCCCGGCGTTTGCAATTGAAAGGTCATCCAGGTCCTGCAAACGCATTTGATGTTCCGGCTCGCTCCGATTCGTTTCCCTGTTGCCTGTTTAAACGTCAATACGACACGAGCAAGGCACCATCACCATCGCCGAACTTCGGCATGATGCCGAGCAGAGGCGCTGCGCGGCGGATGATCGCGCCCGCGGTCGGCGCGGCGTTGGACGCCGCCGTCGCCCCCTGGCCGGAGCCGGGAACCGGCTTCGGCTCGTCGACGACCACCAGCACGACGTAGAGCGGATTGTCGATCGGGAATGAGGCAAGATAGGCGTTGAAGCGCTTGTCGCCGACATAGCGGCCGTTGACGACCTTTTCGGCTGTGCCTGTCTTGCCGCCGACGCCATACCCTTCCACCAGCGCCTGCTTGCCGGAGCCCCGCGTGCCGTTGAGGTTGTACATGAATCGCATCTGCTCGGATGTCTTCTCGGACACGACCCGTTTTGCCAGCTTCTGGGCGTCTTCCTCCGTGCGCGTCAGGAAAGTAGGCGGTATCAGGTAGCCGCCATTCATCAGCGCGGCCGTGGCGACCGCCGTGTTCAGCGGCGTCGTCGCGACGCCATGCCCGAAGGAGATCGTCATCGAATTGATCTTCTTCCACACCTTCGGCTGGGTCGGGCTCGCGATTTCCGGCAGTTCGGTCTGCAGCCGGCTGAGCAGCCCCATCCGGGTCAGGAATTCCCGGTGTCCCTCGATCCCGACCACGTCCGCCTCGTGCGCCGAGCCCACGTTGGACGAATATTCGAAGATCTCCGGCACGGAGAGCGGTCGGTTCTTGGAGTGAAATTCCTTGATCGTGAAGCCGCCGACCCGGAACGGATCTGTGTTGAACGTGTCGGTGATCTTCACCTTGCCCGAGTCGAGCGCCATCGCCGTCGTGAAGCTCTTGAAGGTCGAGCCCATCTCGTAGACGCCGGCGCTCATGCGGTTGAGCCGGTCCTTGTCGAGCGCGTTGAACGGATTGTTCGGATCGAAGTCCGGCAGCGAGGCCATGGCGACCACTTCGCCGGTCCGCACATTCAGCACGACGCCGCCCGCCGCGATCGCCCGGTAGCGTTCCATCGCGGCGGCGAGTTCGTCGCGCACGATGTACTGGACGCGGGCGTCCATCGACAGTTTGACAGGCGGCAGTTCGGCGTCGGCGTCGAGTCCGAGGTCCTGCATCGTGCCGAGGCCCTGGTCGTCGATATATTTCTCCAGCCCCGCGATGCCGGCATTGTCGATATTGACGAGGCCGAGAATGTGCGAGGCAACCGGGCCGCCGGGATAGAAGCGCCGCTTCTCGGTGCGAAAGCCGATGCCCGGAATGCCGAGCGCCAGCACGTCGGCCTGCTGGCGCGGCGTCAGCTCGCGGCGCAGCCATACGAAACCCGCGCCCGACGACAGCTTGCGGTGCCATTCCTTGTAGTCGACGTCCGGCAGCACCGTGGACAGCGCCTCGACGGCTTCGTCGGCATCGACGATGCGACGCGGCTCGCCATAGAGGGAGGCGACGCGGATATCGGTCGCCAGCACGTCGCCGTTGCGGTCGATGATGTCAGGCCGCGACGCGAGAGAGCGGTCGTTTGCCGCATAGGAACTGGCGTCTTCCTGGCCGGTCATGCCGTATTGCACCAGCCGCCCGCCGATCACCCCGTAGACGATCAGGAAACAGCCGATCGCGATCGCCGCGCGCGAACGCACTTGCGCCGCCGGGTCGGGGGCAGCCGAGGTGATGCGCAGTTTCCGTAAAAGCCCGGAGACCGCCATCTCAGTTGCCCTCCACGCTTCCGGTCGTCACCGACGTGTCCGGTGCCGCGCCGGCGATGATGTCGGCGATTCCGTCGCCCGCAGGAATTTCCGGCGGCGCGGGCAACTCGTTCGGATGGACGATCTGCCGCGGCTCGGTCGGCCGCAACTGCAGTTCCGTGGCATAGAGGTCGGACAGCGCTTGCAGGCGCGCCGGCTGGTCGAGCAGCGACCAGTCGGCTTCGAGCAGGCTGATCGTGTCCTTCTCCAGGTTGATGCGTTGTTCGAGGTCGCGGATGTCGGCGAGATTGCGCTCGGCAGTATGCTTGACGTTGTAGGTCCAGGTCGCGGCGCCCAGCATCAGGACGACGAGCACGATGTTGATGACGCGCATCATGACGGCTGCCTCCCCTGCTCGCGCTTCGGCCAGGGGAGATCCGGCAGGCCGAACAGGCCCATGTCGGCCGGCCGGGCCGGCGCGGACGTGCGGGTTCCGGCGCGCAGTTTCGCCGAGCGCGCACGCGGATTGCGCTCCGCTTCAGCGTCGGACGCCTTGATCACCGCCTTGCCGTCGGCCGTAAATGTCGCCGGCTTCTCGGCGACTTCCGGCATGTGGCGCGATCCGCCCGATCCGCCGAAACGGTCCTGGAAGAAGCGCTTGACGATCCGGTCTTCCAGCGAGTGGAAGGTGACGACGACCAGCCGTCCGCCGGTCTTCAGAATGCGCTCGGCGGCGAACAGCGCGCGGCCGAGTTCGCCGAGTTCGTCATTGACGAAGATGCGCAGGCCCTGGAACGTCCGCGTCGCCGGGTGGATGCGGTCCTTCGGGCTGCGCCCGACCGCCTTCTCGACGATCCGCGCCAGGTGGCCCGTCGTCTCGATGCGGCCCGCCGCGCGTTCGCGTTCGATGGCGCGCGCAACGCGGCCGGCATGGCGCTCCTCGCCGAGTATCCCGACGATGCGCGTCAGGTCGGAGACGGAAAACGAATTGACGACGTCGGCGGCCGAAAGCCCCGCCTGCGCCATGCGCATGTCGAGCGGTCCGTCTTTCTGGAACGAGAAGCCGCGTGTCGCCTGGTCGATCTGCATGGAGGAGACGCCAATGTCGAGCACGACGCCGTCGACGCTGGCCGCGTCGAGATGATCGCCCATCGCCGAGAACGGCGCCCTGATCAGGTCGAGCCGGCCTTCGAATTCCTTCAGCATCGCGGCAGCGTCGCGGATGACGTCGGGATCGCGGTCGAAGCCGGTCACCCGCGCGCCCTTTTCGAGCAGCGCGCGCGCATAGCCGCCCGCACCGAACGTGCCGTCGACGATGTGCTCGCCGGGCTCTGGCGCAAGCGCGTCCACGACCTCGCCGAGCATCACCGGGATATGGCGGGCGTCCGCGTTCACGCCGTGGCCTCGCGTTGCGCGCGCAGCCGCTGGCGCACCGCCTCGCGATAGGCATGGAACCGCGACGGCTCCCACATCTGGAAGAAATGCCCGCGGCCGACGAAGGCGATCTCGTCCTTGATGCCCGTATGGTCGCGAATGAAATCGGTCACCGTGATCCGGCCGTCCCCGTCGAGTTTCAGAAAGGCGCCATCCCCGTGACAGAAGAAGGACATGTCGTCGGAGGAGCGAAGGAACGGATCGTCCTGCGCCAGCCGCGCCTCGTAGCGTTCCAGAAGGTCCATGCCGCCAGCGTCGATCGCTTCCATGTCGATCGCCTGCAGCGCATAGAGCTCGCCCAGGCCCCGTTTCTGCAGCACGGTGCGAAACAGCGCGGGCACGGAGACCCGTCCCTTGGAGTCTATCCTGTTCACCGCATTCGACAGGAACCGGTCCACGCTCAACACCCGCCGTTTCCGTCCCGCTGCAGGCCCGTCCCGAAGCCATCGCCGCCGACTTTCCGATCACCGCGCCGCGCAAGGAGGCTTCACCTCGCGCCGTCCGTCCAGAAGCGCCGTGTAGAGCGCAAAAGGCACGTCACAGGACGCGCCGCCCTGCTCCGCCCGCGCTCTGCGGGCAACGTGCAATCCCGGATGGATGAGGCAATTCTGCCC
>JBAQHA010000709.1:0-1795 GCA_049288075.1 Oricola sp. | reverse complement strand
CGTTTCCGGCGGATGCGCGCCACTTCGTCGAAGGGCGCCAGCCTCGGCCTCGCCATCGCTCACGAGGTCGCCGTTTCCCATGGCGGCGAACTCGCCATGCGCGATCTCGACGGCGGCGGCTTCGAGGTGTCGTTGTCGCTGCCGCTTGCTGAGCCGCCGCGATGATCGCCCGCCTTCTGCTTTCCGTCTGGTTTCTTGTCCTCGCCGCGCCGGCCGTCGCCGACGACCATACGTTCCCGGCCCTCACGGCGCCGTCGCGCACGCTCGTCGTCGGGTCGACCACCGACATCGGGGTCATCCAGCCGGTGATCGAGGCGTTCCAGCACGCCAATCCGGCCGTGGCCATCCGCTATCGCGAATTGACGACGAACACCCTGTTCGCCGAAGCCGCCGATGCCTGCGCGAAGGGCGGCGGCGCGGACGATATCGTCCTGTCCTCGGCGATGGATCTGCAGGTCAAGCTGGTCAATGACGGCTGCGCGTCGACGGTCGAGCGACCGGGCCTCGACGCCCTGCCGGACTACGCCCGCTGGCGCAGCCAGCTTTTCGGGCTGACCTACGAGCCGTCCGTTATCGTCTACAACAGACGCGCCATCGCGGACTGGGAAGCACCGGTCGATCATTTCGCGCTGCTCGATCTGCTGCGCCAGCCGGACCGCTTTCGTGGCCGCATCGGCACCTACGACATCGAGTCATCCGGTCTCGGATATCTCTTCGCCACCCTCGACGACCAGCGTTCCTCGACCTGGGGTCGCCTGATCGAGGGCATGGGTCGCAACCAGGTGAAACTGTATTGCTGCACGCAGGAAATCCTCGACCGCGTCGCCGACGGCCGCCTGGCGCTCGGCTACAACGTGCTCGGCTCCTATGCGCTCGCAGAAGCGCGCAAGAAACCGGACCTCGCCGTGGTGATCCCTTCGGACTATGCGCTCGTCCTGACGCGCGCCGCCTATGTGCCGGCCACGGCCGCCAACAAGGCGGACGCAGCCGCCTTCATCGAGTTCACGCAGGGGCTGCAGGGGCGCCATATACTGAACGACGAGGCGATGCTGTTTTCGCCCATCGACGGCGCGGACCACCTGTTCCGCGAACTCGGCAACGCCGCCGGCGACAACCGCTCCATCCGGCCGATCCCGCTTGGGCCCGCGCTGATGGTCGGCCTCGACCAGATGAAGCGGCGCGTCTTCCTGAAGCAGTGGCGCGATTCCCTCGGCATCGCGCAGGACTGACAGGCGGCTAATCGTCGAGGTGGGAGCGCTCGTAGGTCCACCGGTATCCCGGCGGCGTGGGCCCCTTGTTGCGGCCGCCCTGCTGGGTCTGTTCCCAGGCATGGGCGAGAATGCCGACCGAGCGCGACAGGCAGAACAAGCCGCGCGCCAGGGGCGGCGCGCAGCCCAGTTCGCCGAAGATCACCGCCGTCGCCCCGTCGATGTTCATCGGCACCGGCTTTCCCTTCGTATCCGCCAGGTGCGCCTCCACCGCTTCGCCGATATCGGCGAAGCGCCCGCCGACGGTTCCTGCGTCCGCCGCCTCGCGGACCATCGCCATCAGGGCGGGCGCGCGCGGATCGCCGTTCTTGTGGAAGCGGTGGCCGAAGCCGGGAACGTACTTGCCGCCTTTCGCCTCGAACGCGCCGACCGCCTCTTCGGCGGCTTCATTGACCGTCAAGTCATGACGGTCCATCCGGTCCTCGATGTCGTAATAGAGTGCCAGCGCCTGCTCGCCCGCCCCGCCATGCACGTTGCCCAGCATGTTGACGCCGGTGGCGATCGCGTTGTTGAGGCCGACGCCGCAG
>JBAQHA010000708.1:0-1647 GCA_049288075.1 Oricola sp. | reverse complement strand
AGTGGTGCTGGGCGGACAGGGCGGCGATGAGATATTCGGCGGCTATGCCCGCTATCTGGTGGCCTATCTCGAGCAGTCGCTGAAGGCGTCGATCGACGGGACGCAGCACAATGGCAATTTCGTCGTCACGCCGGAATCGATAATCCCGAACCTCGTCGTCCTGAAGGAATACAAGCCGCTCTTGAAGCAGTTCTTCGCCGACGGCCTGTTCGGCGAAATGGACGAGCGGTACTTGCGGCTGATCAGCCGCGCGAACGACATGGGGGACGAGGTCGACTGGGCGCAACTCGACATGGCGGGCGTGACGGAACGCTTCCGGGCGATCTTCAATTCGGTGCGAAACGTCCGCAAGGAAGCCTATTTCGACTCGATGACGCATTTCGACTTCAAGTGCCTGCTGCCCGCATTGCTACAGGTCGAGGACCGCATGTCCATGGCACACGGGCTGGAGGCGCGCGTTCCGTTGCTCGACCGCGATCTCGTCGAATTTGCGGCCACTATCCCGGCCGATATCAAGTTTTCCGGCGGCCGCATGAAGCACCTACTCAAGGAGTATTCGCTTCCCTACTTGCCCGACTCCGTGAGAAACAGGCGGGACAAGATGGGCTTCCCGGTACCGCTCAAGGAATGGTTCTCCGGGCCGCTACACGACTTCACACAGGATATCTTCTCAAGCCAGAAGGCGAAGTCGCGCCCACTGCTCAACAGTGGCGCCATCCTGAAAACATTCGATTCCGGCGGCCAGTTCTCTCGAAAAACGTGGGGACTGCTTTCACTTGAAATCTGGCATCAGTTGTTCCACGACCGCGCCAGCGAATATCAGAATATGGCACGCATGAAGGATCCCGTCGCACCGGCGGCCTGAAACCAATCGAGGTTACGATGAAGGTACTTGTCACGGGCGGCTTCGGCCAGGTCGGTTCCACAGTCGCCGAAATGTTGCTCGAACGCGGCGATGACGTTTTGTCGATCGACAACTTCGCGACCGGCCGGCGAGACAATCTGGAGTCGCATCCGTGCCTGAAGTCCGTCGAGGGGTCCATCACCGACCCGGATCTCGTCAACGAGACATTCGAAACGTTCAAACCGGACGTGGTGATCCACACGGCAGCCTCTTACAAGGACCCCGACGATTGGTACAGCGATACGCTGGTTAACGCGGTCGGAACCGCCAATATCGCCAAGGCGAGCCGAGATCACGGCGTCAAGCGCCTCGTTTATTTCCAGACAGCCCTGTGCTATGGCGTCAAACCGCTCACATCGCCCATTCCGCTGGATCACCCGCTCAATCCGGTGAACTCGTCCTACGCGATGTCGAAGACCTGCGGCGAGTTCTATGTCCAGTTCTCGGGCGTCGACTGGGTGACCTTCCGGCTGGCAAACGTGATCGGAGAGCGCAACGTCTCTGGTCCGCTGCCGATCTTCTATGACCGCCTTTCAAGCGGCAAGAAGTGTTTCGTCACCGAGGCGCGGCGCGATTTCTGCTATGCGGGCGATCTTGCCAAGGTGGTCGTGCGGGCGGCGGACGGCGACGGCCACGGCACTTACCATTTCTCGTCGGGCAAGGATGTCGCCATCAAGGAACTCTACGACGCTGTCGTCGGCGCCATGAAACTGAACGAATATCCCGAACCGGAAGTCCGACCC